>JALZUX010000415.1 GCA_023301405.1 Granulosicoccaceae bacterium
TTTGAATTACAAAAAATCGCTCGGAACCCAGTACGCAGAGTGCGGTGTGATTGAAGCGCGGGTGTGCACGCTAGTTCATGTGCAAGTTGAATATTTGAAGCGCTTACATCAAAGCCATTGTGTTTCAACGTCTGAATAAAACCAGTCAGTCTTAATCTGACCTGTTGCGCTGGATTATTGACTACTGATGTTGTCATCTCAGTTAAAACTCTTTATTGGCTCTGGTTTAGTCTGTCGAGCCACTCAGGATTGGCTAGTTCAAGATCGGCCCGTGTCTTTAACAGGCAACCCAGTGTTGCTTCAATTTGAGGGAGCGAGTTTTTCAGGTCGCGAGTTTGAAGGTGCAGAAGAGCTGCTGCCCAGTCGAGAGTTTCTGCAACACCGGGAATTTTTTTTAAGTGTTCCTGGCGAAGTGTTTGTACGAAATTAACGATGGCTTTGGCAAGGTTGTGGTCAAGGTCAGGGAGTTGCGAGTTTAATATTTGCAATTCTTTTCCCTGGCTAGGGTAATCAACGAAGTGAAATAGGCATCGTCGGCGTAGAGCGTCGCTTAAGTCTCGGGTGGCGTTAGAAGTGAGAATTACTGTTGGTTTGTGGGTCGCCTTAATAGTGCCAAGCTCGGGGATGGTGATTTGGAAATCTGCTAATAATTCAAGTAGAAAAGCTTCGAATTCATCATCGGCTCTGTCGATTTCGTCGATCAGTAATACGGCTGGGGCTGAAGTGCTTATTGCCTGTAGCAGTGGGCGCGGCAGTAAGTATTCTTTGCTGAATATTTCGGTCTCAAGGTGGCGACTGGTTAGCTCTTCACGCTCTCGAAGTCGTACTGACATAAGCTGTTTTTGGTAGTTCCATTCATAAAGCGCGGTATTCGCATCAAGCCCCTCATAGCATTGCAGCCGAATCAGCTCACACTGTTGCAAATCCGCTAGTGCCTCGGCCACCGCTGTTTTGCCCACCCCAGCGTCTCCCTCAAGTAGCAGAGGGCGCTGCAAGCATTGGCAAAGGTGAATTACGGTGGCTAGATCAGTCTCTGCAATGTAGCCTGATCCGGCCAGTTTGGCTTTTAACTGTTCAATCTCTTGCATCGGATTATTACCGGGTAAGTTTCATGTAAGATTTGTACACCCTCTGGCCAGTGAGCAAGTGGGAAACTGAAATAAATATACAACAAATGACTCAATGTCGGGAATGTGAATAATGGATAGTAAAGGCCTGTTGGAATCTCTGTTAGCTGACGGAAAATCAATCGCTGAGCGATCTCTTGATGTCACTCAAAACAAACTAGGTGTACCGCAGCAAGCTGGAGCGGAGCGTGATGCCATGCTTGATGGAATGCAGAAAGGAGCTTTGACTGCCGGAGCGTTGGCCCTTTTATTAGGTACCGGTGCCGGGCGTAGATTAACTGGTGCAGCGATTAAGGTAGGTAGTGTGGCAGCAATAGGCGGGTTGGCGTACAACGCTTACAGCAAATGGCAGGCTCAGATACAAGATAGTAGTGGCAGCGTTAATCGAATAGAGCCTGTACAACCAAAGTCTGACCAAGTTGACGTTGCTGCCCAACAAAAAAGTGTGGTGCTGGTTCGTGCAATGGTGGCTGCAGCCAAGGCCGATGGGCATATTGATGCTGCTGAAAGGAAGTCTATGCTCGAGTTGGTTGATCAACAGCACTTTGATGCCGAAACTTTAGAGTTTTTGAAAGATCAAATCAACAACGATGTCACTGTTACAGAGATCGCTGCGTTGGCGGATTCACCTGAGCTTGCAAATGAAATGTATCTGGCCTGCAGAATCGTGATTGACCAGTCTAACGTTGCTGAAAAGGAATGGCTGTCATCTCTCTCTTCGGAGCTGGGTTTGGCCGATGAGCTTGTTGCCAATCTAGAGGCGCAAGTTGCATAAGGCTATGCTTCAGTTTTTATGATGTTATTCACTTGGTCAATATCTAAACTGTGAGTTTGGTATGAAGAGCTTTAAATTGATTGAGCGTTGATTCTCAATTTACAGAAGGGTTAGGCCAGAAAAGTTCACTACAGGTCGATACGTGATTAAAGTTGTTGTAACGGTTTTCATGGATGAACACATGCTCATGTTGACGCTAAATGAATATTTTTGATCGCCATTTTATACGCAGAACTGGGGCGCTCCTTGTTGCTCTTGGAGCTTTTGCAGCGGCGCTGATGTACGGCTGTGCCTTAAGCTTAAGCTACCAAAAGCAAAGCTTTGAAACCGAAGCTCGTAACACCGCCACTATTGTGCGCAGTGCGATGAACGTCGTAGACGGTGTAGCCACGTCGCTCAGAGCTCTGCAGGGATCCCGGTCTGATCAAACTCAGGCCGATTCCTATGCCAAAACAGTGATTAGTAACTATTCATTCATTACAGGATTCGGGCGCTTTGAAAAAGTTAGCGGTGATCAGGTTGCTGATTTCTCTGCGTTCAGAAATTCGCCTGATCAGACTGAACCATTCTCTGTTTGGTGGTACGACAATAATAATAATCGCCTGACCAATGGTGTTAATAGCCAGCTAGGGGCTGTGGCTGGCCGTGACGATGTGCACTACCCTGTGACACACTTCAAGTCGCAAGAGAGTTTATCTGCACAGTCTGAAGCATCATTAATCGATACTAACTCTACGGCTGTGCCTGGAGGGGGAATTGCTCTTACAGGTTTTGATATTGGTTCACAGGATTTGATTCGCTCGGCGATAACCCGTGCCCGTGATTCTGGTAAAACGGCGTTGGTAAAAACGCCGGGTTTTTGGCCTGGTGGCCAATCAATTTTGGCGATAAGGGCAACTTATCGCAATCATGATCTGCCAAGTTCATTTAAAGAGCGACGTGAAACTATTGATGGTGGTTACTGGCTTGAGCTAGATATAAATGGTCTTAGTAATTTGGATGATTCATTTAATGACCTGGGGTTGAAACTTAGCCTGATCGAAAACGTATCGGAGTATGCTTTAGAATCCTCTGATGTTACGACGCTTTACTATCAACCGCCTATGGAATCCGGTTATTTGCTTGCTGACTTATTCAAACCTTATGAATGGTTGAATACTTTTTCAGTTGGTAATCAGACTTACACCGTTGCATTTTTTAGAGACCGAGGCCTGACGGAAAAATCACTGCTCGCATCAATTGTTTCGTTGTTGTTGTTTCTATCCATTGTTTTTGTGATTGTCAATTTGAATGGCAAGCGTCGGAAGGCGTTGCGAAAGCAAAAAATTCAAAGCGAGAAGCTTTATCAAGAGCAGCATAGGGCGGCAGTGACATTATCTTCTATCGGTGACGCGGTATTGACAGTCGATATAGATAGTGTTGTGCAATATTGTAATTTAGCTGCTGTAAAACTGCTTGATACTAGCGAGGGCAGGCTTATCGGGGTGCCGATTAATGCCGCCATTAGGCTTATGGGTGAGCAAACTAATGAAGTTATTGACGAGAAGGAAAATAGCTTTTATCTGACGGACGCTGTTGTGAATAGTGATCAGCTTCTAGCTCGTGTGGACGGTACATCAATGGCCGTCAATCTTACCGTTTCCCCACTGCGTGATATCAATGGTGGGCGTAGCGGTGGTGTTATTGTGTTGCGGGACATTAGTGCTGAAAAAGAACTAACCAAACAGTTAGAGCATCAAGTAAATCATGATTCCCTAACCGGTTTGGCAAATCGATATCAGTTCGAAAGAGCACTGGTCGAACTGTTTAAGCCAGCAGAAAATAACCCCAAGCATGCGTTGTGCTTTATAGATTTGGATCGGTTCAAACAGATTAATGATACTTGCGGCCATGCGGCCGGTGATCAATTGCTGGTGGAGCTATCGACGGCACTACAAGGTAAAATTCGCGCCGAGGATCTTTTGGCTCGATTGGGTGGTGATGAGTTTGCGGTGATCTTTAATGATTGCGATGGAGACGCACTAGACAGCGTAGTTGGCCGAATTCATCGGTTTTTCCAGTCATTTCACTTTGAATACGAAGGTCGGGTTTTTCCGGTACGTAGCAGTATCGGAGTTGTATCTTTTGGTCCAAATGGGTCTGATCTTACTAGTGTATTGTCTGCGGCAGATTCCGCTTGCTATGTCGCAAAGAAGAATGGTCGTAATTCGGTACACATGCAGTCGGTAACGGATACACTTCAAATAGAGGAGGCCAGTGAGGAGCTATGGATGCCACGTATTCAGGAAGCTCTGGAAGATGATCTCTTTTTGCTGCATGTTCAGCCCATAGCCCAGTCTGGAAATTCACCGCATGCTGTTGCCCGACAGCACGAAATACTAGTGCGTATGGCTGATCGTGAAGGGAAGCTAAGCTACCCGGGTGAATTTCTTAAGCCGGCAGAACGGTATGATTTAATGACTGACGTGGATCGATGGGTGATAGATAATGCATTCCAGAAAATCGCGCAAATGCCAGAGCCGATGCGTAGTGATGTTTTCTCCTTGAATCTGTCTGCCTCAACCGTGAGCGATGCTGATTTTCTTCAGTACCTTAAGAGTTCGCTGAGTAGGCACGGAATCGATGCATCGCAGTTATGCTTTGATATTGACGAAGATGTAGTGCTCAATAACCTTGAAATTGCGACGAAATTAATTAGATCGTTGTGCCGAATGGGTTGTGCGGTTGCACTGGATGACTTTGGTGCTGGCGTTAGCTCGTTATCTGCGTTGCGAGAACTACCAGTGAAGTATTTAAAAATAGATGGCCAGTTTGTGACTGACATAGTGAACTCAGCGGTAGATGAAAGTATGGTGCGCTCCATTCACTGTTTCGCGCAGTCGATGGGGATGGAAACCATTGCAGAAAAAGTAGAGACCGAAGCTGCCCGAGCCCTGTTGGATTCAATTGGTATAAATTATATCCAGGGGTTTGTGATCGCGCATCCAGTTCCGCTGGACAATTATCTGACCAGCGATCGATTGGCCGCCTAGAACGAGTAATCGTTGTATGGGAATTGGCTTCAAATAATAAAACGTGGTCTTGTTGTGATGGGCAGTTTTGTTTTTCCTGCTTATTCAGGCACGCTATCGGGTGCTATGCGACGCGCCACCCATTGGTGAAAATGGTGCGTTTGTTGATCCATGACCGGTGAAAATACTCCGCCCTCATAGGCTGGCGAGCGTCTGCCTTTCTGCATGCCTTCGACGGCGAAAATATCCTCGCTAAACACTTCGCGCCATGCATCCAGTACCGATTGACGATGTGATTCGTACTTGTCACTGGTTGCCACTTCTCCTAAAAACATCAGTTGAACTCGTTCTAGAGATTCTGTTTCATTAAGCGGCAGTATGGTCATGGTGAAAAAATGATCTGCTTGTAGTCCAAGTAGTGAGTTTGGATACAATACAGGGTATTCAGCAAAACGTTTTTGTTCAGTGGGCCATGTGCTGATGCTGCCATCGAAACCTGCTGGGGAGGTATAGCTATTTGATCCTTGCCCGGCAAAATTATCACCGGGATCGATATCATAGTGCTCAGAAAGCGGTGAGTAGGTATTAAGGCCGGGGTGTACCCATGGCAAATGGTAGGCTTCAAGGAAATTTTCGATCGCCAGTTTCCAATTACACTTAACCAGAAGCTCTAGCTTGCCGCAGGTGGCGGCGGGTTTTAGTTCTTGTAGCGATTCTGGCGTGATCCATTTGCTCCAGCGCTGCATCAGCGGATTGATAAACTCTTCAAAGGGTTCGGCGTCACCTGATAAATTTATATAGATATTATCCATCCATAAAGTGCTTGGGATCTCTCTAAGTCCGTTCACCTTCGGATCAAAATCTTTGTGTTCGTTATTGTCTGTGCCACCGATCATTGGCGTACCTTTCAGGTCGCCTTTGAAGTCATAAGTCCAGCTATGATATTTACAGCGGATGAGCCCGGTGCCTAGTTTCCCGGCCTCTGTTACCAATTGCATGCCTCGATGGCTACACACGTTGTGGAACACCCTGATCTGGTTTTCTTTGTCCCGGGTAATCAGTAAGGGTAGGTCCATAAGTTCAACCGGCACGGCCCAGTTTGTGGGCACATCACTGCCAAAGCCTATGCATGACCAACTTGGCGCGATGACTGTATCTCTATCTCGCTCAAATGAGCCTCTGCTGGTGTAACAAGTGTTTGGCAGGCCATTGGCTGAAGCAATAGGTAAGTGAACGCGCTTTAGCGGTTGAGTAACCTGTGAAGGCTTATTCATGCGATGGTTCCAGCGTCAGTGAGTAGCTGCATTGTCACTCTTGCTGTGCGGGTTCCATGCCCTAATTGCGAATGCATTTAATTCAATTGCGACAGTATTAGCTCGCGTTATTCGCAGGGATTGGCCACGCAGAGGTCAAACGTTGGCCATAGTGCACCACACAAGAAGCGTGGCACCCATATGCCGAGCACGATCAGGCAGGGGGTTTCATTAGCCATTTTCAGCTTGCTTGCTGGCTTCTCTGGTCGCTTTATCATGGGCGTTTCTGGATTGAATCAACTCGGCGACAATAGATACGGCAATTTCGGCGGCGCTCCGGCTGCCAATATCAAGGCCAACAGGGCCGTGTATACGTTGTACTTCGTGCTCCTCAACGCCGATACCGGTGAGTCTTTTCTTGCGTCTCTCGTTATTAGCTCGCGAGCCCAGCGCGCCAACATAGAAGGCATCTGAAGGCAGTGCTTCGATTAGTGCGCTGTCGTCAAGGTTTGGATCATGGGTTAGTGCAAGCACAATACTGTGATGATCGGTGGCATATTCTAGAACGGCTTCGTCAGGCAGTTTGTTGCTTATTATGCACCCGGGGATGTTCCAGGCGCTGATAAATTCAGGGCGTGGTTCGCAAACAACAACCTCGTAGTCCAGTGCCAGCGCAAATTGTGCGACGTAACGTGATAGTTGTCCGCCGCCAATTAATAAAATTCTCCAGCCGGGCCCAAATACTTTGCGAATCTGTGCTCCATCAAAAAGGAAGTTGGTATGGCGATCTACTTCTTCGATTCTAGATTGGCTTGAATCAAGTGTCACGGTGCGTGCAATTCTCTTGCGGTTGGCCACCAGGTTGGTAATTTCTTTTAACTCTGCTGAGTTGTCCAGCGCTTCAAATACCAACTCCAGATGGCCTCCGCAGGGCAGGCCGAATTTGCGCGCTTCATCGTTACTGATTTCATGGGCAAACGCGCGCACCCTGTCGTTGGAGTCTATTCGGATGGCCAGTTGTTTTTCAATGCACCCACCGGACACTGATCCCACAATGTGGCCGTCATCCCGTACCGCCGCCAGGGAGCCGGGGGGTCTAGGTGATGAGCCCCAGGTGCGTGCAACCGTGACTAGCTCAACCTGACGCCCGTGGTCAAGCCATTCAATAGCCTGATTCATCACTTCAGTATCGCTGTTTTCAATCGTCATGCGTCTGCTCCTGATATTTGCCCTGCTATTAAGAAAGCAACTTTTGCAGGAACGGGGCGGTGTGGGATTTTTTAGATTGAGTGATTTTGGTCGGCGTGCCTCGAGCAATAACTTTTCCGCCCTGGCTACCACCTTCCGGTCCCATATCGATAATCCAGTCGGCGTTGGCCATTAGGTCAAGGTTGTGTTCAATCACGATTACAGTGTTACCTGATTCGACCAGTCGGTGCAATACATGGATAAGCTTCTCGACATCTGACATGTGTAAGCCGATGGTTGGTTCATCTAGAATGTACAAGGTGTGATTCAGTTTTCTGCCTCTTCTCACCTCTGCCGCTGTACCGTCTTTTGCCAACTCAGAGACTAACTTGATTCTTTGAGCTTCCCCCCCGGACAGAGTAGGGCTCTGTTGCCCCAGCGTCAGGTAGCCAAGACCGACGTCTTGTAGAAGTTGTAAAGGGTGATGCACGTTTTTATGTGCCACAAAAAAATCTACTGCTTCATCGATGCTCATCTGCAGAACATCGCCGATAGATTTGCCTTTGTATAATACGCTTTGGGTTTCAGTGTTGAAGCGGGCGCCCTTGCAGATATCGCAGGGCACTTTTACATCTGGCAGGAAGCTCATTTCAATTCGTGTCAGGCCTTGGCCATCACAGCCGGAGCATCGTCCTTCACTTACATTAAAGGAAAAGCGGCTGGCCGTGTAGCCGCGAATTTTTGCTTCATTCGCATTCGCATAGATACGCCTGATATTATCCCAGAACCCGATATAAGTGGCCGGACAAGAGCGAGGTGTTTTACCGATGGGTGTTTGATTTACTTCCAGTACCCGCGAAATAAGTTGCCACCCTTCAATACTCTTGCAGCCTGTTGGTTCTGCCTTTTTGGGTTTTTTACTCAGCGACAAAATAGATCGTATGTTTTCGCCAATGACAGATCTTGCCAATGTACTTTTACCGCTTCCCGACACACCGGTGACACAGGTAAGTTTGCCGATTGGAATTCGAACATCGATGTTTTTAAGGTTGTGAAATTTTGCGCCTTTAACTTCTATCCACCCTTGATCATTGGCTCGTGGTGCCACAAGCGGATGTTGCACAGGATTAGCCAGCGCTTGGCCAGTGATTGACTTAGGGTTTTTTAGTAACTGCTTAAGTGTTCCGCGGGCAACTACTTCACCGCCTTCTACACCGGCACCTGGTCCAAGATCAATGACGTGATCGGCTTGTCTGATGGTGTCTTCATCGTGTTCGACCACCACGACTGTGTTGCCATTGGTGCGCAATCGATTAAGAGTATCCAGTAGCATCAGATTGTCGCGTGGGTGCAAGCCAATGGTGGGTTCATCAAGAATGTAACAGACGCCCTGTAAGTTAGAGCCTAATTGTGAAGCCAGTCTGATGCGTTGAGCCTCGCCGCCACTAAGGGTTGGTGCAGCGCGATCAAGCGACAAGTAGGTGAGCCCTACCTGAGTTAAAAACTGTAAGCGTGCCCGTATTTCCTTAAGAATATCGCGAGAGATATCTTCATCGCGGCCATGCGGTTTAAGTTTGACGAAAAATTGCTCCGCTTCACTGATAGATAACTGATTAAGCTCTGCAAGATTGTGTTTCTCATAACGAACTGCCAGTGCGACCGGGTTTAAGCGTTGGCCATCACATGCCGGACAGTCCACGCTAGTGCCGTCGTCCTGCAGCCAGTTTTCTTCTTCACCGGTTTGCTCTTCGTCAAAGTCTGCGGTTAGTACACCCGTACCAAAACAACTGTCGCACCAACCATGTTTTGAGTTATACGAAAACAGTCGAGGGTCGAGTTCAGGGAAGCTGGTGCCACACGACGCGCAGGCCCGTTTAATTGAAAACAGTTTCTCTTTGGTGTTTTTAGTTTGTTGTGTTTTACCTGATGAGTCCGCGGGGCTGACTTTCAGCACGCCCTTGCCGTAATCAAGTGCGCGTTGAAGCAGTTCTTGTAACTTCTTTTCATTGCGTGGAGACACGTCAATATCACCAACAGGCAAGTCGATATCGTGATCTTTAAATCGGTCAAGTCTAGGCCAATTCTCTGTGGGTATAAGTTCACCATCAACCCGCAGGTTGTCAAAGCCACGATTGTCTGCCCATTTGGCCAGATCGGTGTAGTAGCCTTTGCGTGATACCACTAGCGGGGCGAGTACACTGACCTTTTTGCCTTTCCATTGGGTGCTGACTTGCGCTTGAATACTTTCAAGCGTTTGCGCGGCGATAGGTTTGTCGCAATCAGGGCAATGCTGAGTGCCCAGTTTGACAAACAGTAAACGCAGGAAGTGATAAATTTCGGTCATTGTTGCGACTGTGCTTTTACGCCCGCCACGGCTGGTGCGTTGTTCTATTGCAACTGTGGGTGGGATACCGAATATGGCATCGACGTCGGGCCGTGAGGCGGGCTGGACGAATTGTCGGGCGTAGGCATTTAAAGACTCAAGGTAGCGTCTTTGCCCTTCGTTAAATAAAATATCAAAGGCCAGTGTGCTTTTGCCGCTGCCACTAAGCCCGGTAATAACGGTGAACTTATCTCTTGGTATCTGCACATTGATTTCTTTAAGATTGTGCTCCCGGGCGTTAACTACGCTGATGTCGTTTGCGCTGTAAAGTGCGTGGCTTTCCGCGACTTCAGCTACCTCTTCAAGGTTGGCTGATCTGGCAAATTCATTGATCGCCGTGGTGTATTCTTTAAGTGCTGCCCCGGTATGGCTTTGCTTGCTTTTCTGCAGTTTTTCGACAGTGCCGCAGGTAATCACCTTGCCGCCCTGGTCGCCACCTTCAGGCCCCAGATCAATAATCCAGTCGGCGTTGCTGATTACATCAAGATTGTGTTCTACCACCACTAGTGAATGACCGTCATCCAGTAATTGATCAAATGCTGACATCAGCTTTGCAATATCGTGAAAGTGCAAGCCAGTAGTTGGCTCGTCGAAAAAAAACAACTTCTTTTCATTGGCGTTTTTCGAGGCCTTTTTCGCTTTAGCTAAATGTGCTGCTAGTTTTAAGCGCTGCGCTTCGCCGCCGCTGAGTGTTGGCACTGGCTGCCCCAGAGTTAGATACCCCAGACCTACAGATACCAATGGCGTTAGTGCCTTGCAAATGTCTTTGTGAGCGGCAAAAAAGTCTGTTGCGTCGTCGACAGTCATGTTAAGAACATCAGAGATGCTGAGTGCCAGGCCGGTTTGCGGGTGGACAAGCTTGATGTCTAAGACTTCATCTCGATAACGGCTGCCGTTGCAGGCATGGCAACGTAAATATACATCGCTTAAAAATTGCATCTCTACGTGTTCGAAGCCATTACCTGAGCAGTGCGGGCAGCGCATGCCAGCGTTGAAGCTGAAGCTGCTGGCCGTGTAGCCACGACGCTTTGATTCAGGATCAAGCGCAAACTGTGTTCGAATGCCATCGAAAGCACCGGTATAGCTTACCGGGTTTGATCGTGCCGATTTACCAATGGCGGACTGATCAACCATCACAACATCATCTATTGCTTTGTGGCCGGTCAGCGATTTGTGTTCACCGGGCAGATCGGTGGGCTTGCCCAGTTTACGGCATAGTGCCCGGTACAAGGTATCTTGTACCAAGGTGGATTTACCTGATCCGCTCACACCAGTGACACAGACAAGTTGCTGAAGGGGAAATTCAACATCTATGTCTTGTAGGTTATTTTCGCAGGCACCTTTAATGCTGACAACTTTTTGTTGCTTGTTGGGAGTCGCGGCGAGCGGGGTTCGTTGTAGTTTTTCTTTTCCATTAAGGTAATCGGCAGTCAGTGACTTCTTTGCTTTGGCAAGCTTCGCCGTCTTGTCATAAAAAACAATTTCACCGCCAGCGCTACCGGGGCCAGGGCCCATATCAACAACTCTATCTGCCGCTAAAATTATTTGCGGGTCGTGCTCAACCACCACTAGTGTATTGCCGGAATCACGCAGTCTTTGCAGTACACCAATGACTCTGTTGATGTCTCTGGGGTGTAAGCCGATACTGGGTTCGTCAAGGACAAACAGTGTATTTACTAACGATGTGCCAAGCGCTGTCGTTAAGTTGATACGTTGCACCTCACCACCGCTTAAGGTTCGTGACTGGCGATCAAGCGTCAGATAGCCTAGGCCCACTTCGCACAAATAACGCAGGCGTGCGCGAATTTCATCGAGTAACAACAGTGTGGCGTCATCAAGTGGTTTAGGTAAGTCCAGTGATAGGAAAAATGCTCTGCAGTCAGAGAGCGGAAGTCGCATTACATCATGAATCAATAGACCCGGTAGCTTTTGGAATTTTGCGCTGCTTAAAGGCGTGCCCTGCGGTACGAATCGTTGTTCACTATTCATCACAGCGTTTGCATTACTTGCAGTGCCGACACGCCACCAGAGTGCTTCTGGTTTCAGTCTTGCTCCGTCACAAGTGGTGCACGGTGTATAGGATCGATATTTTGATAACAGTACTCGTACATGCATCTTGTAGCTGCGGGTTTCAAGCCAGTCAAAGAAACGCTGTACGCCATACCAGTGCTCGCCGTCCCATTCACCTTCGCCTTGCAGAACCCAATTCTGTTGTTTTTTAGTAAGTTTTTTCCACGGAATATCGGTGGGTATAGCGTGCTTTTTTGCATACTTCATCAGGTCACGTTGGCAAATTTCGTTGGTCTTGGTTTGCCATGGTTTTACTGCGCCACTTGCCAGAGTTAGTGATTCGTTGGGTACCACCAAGTTGTAGTCAATACCCATGGTGCGCCCGAAACCCCGGCAATCATCGCAAGCGCCCATTGGGGAGTTAAACGAAAACAAGCTCGGGACTGGTTGCTTGAAGGTTGTTTTGCATGACGCGCATGAGAAAGTGGCGGAATACTTTTTAGCTTTTTCAGGTTTGCGATCCTCATCTAGCGGATAAACTTTAAGGTGGCCACCGCCATGTTTGAATGCCGCTTCAAGCGCTTCTGTCACGCGTCCACGATTGTCTTGTGAAAGGCGGGTTCTGTCCTGGATCACCTCAATATTTTTAGCGCTTTGTTTGTGTAGGCGGGTGTAGCCTTGTCGTTGAAGCCATGTCTCTATTTCATCGCTGCTGAAGTTGTCGGGAACATTGACTGTAAACGTCACCATGATCCGTGTGTTGTCTGGGTAACTTGCCAGCAATTCAGTGGCAATGTGTTCGGGAGTTTCCCGCACAATTTGCTTTCCGCAGTTCGGGCAGTATATTTGTGCGGCTCGTGCGTACAGCAGTTTTAGATGATCGTTGAGTTCGGTCATCGTGCCAACGGTCGAGCGCGAAGTTCTTACCGGGTTTGTTTGGTCGATAGCAATAGCTGGTGGAATGCCGTCGATACGGTCAACCTTGGGTTTGTCCATGCGATCAAGAAACTGACGGGCGTAGGGGCTGAAGGTCTCTACGTAGCGTCTCTGGCCCTCGGCATAGATAGTATCAAAGGCCAGGGAAGACTTGCCCGAACCACTGACCCCGGTAATCACCACTAGCTCACCATGCGGGATCGTGATATTCAGGTTTTTAAGATTATTCTGTGTCGCGTTGTCGACGACAATATTTTTTTGAGACATGAAACGGCGTCGGTAGTTGGCGGCGGTAGGCGTTTTAGTATATGGAACTGGCGAACAATTGTCCTTACTTATAGCCAGTGAGGTTTTTTAAGGTAACAAGCAAAAAAATGGTGTTGAAATTCGATGTTTCAAGTTGATCAGGCGTATGCTTCAATGACCACTGACATGGCAGGGTGCCATGCTGTTTTAATCATTTGTCGGACACCAAAATGAGTACACCATTAAGCGCGCAACAGCTTCAGGAATTTAACGAAAACGGCTATCTGATTGAGCGCAATCTCGCCAGTGAAGAAACTGTAGAGGCGATGAATCGAATCATTGATGATTCTGTACGTCCGGCGTTGGCCCCTGTTGAATATGAAGCAGATGTCCACTATCCCGGTGCTCCGTCCAGCAAAAGTGCGCCAGGAGGGCAAACGCCACGCCGGTTGCTGAACGCTTATGCGCGCGATATTGTATTTCGGGACTGGGCACGCTCGGCGGTCGTGGTTGATCGCCTTCGGCAAATGCTTGCCTGTAGCAGTGTCATGGTGTCGCAGAATCACCATAACTGCATCATGACAAAATACCCGGGCTTTAGCAGTGTTACGTCATGGCACCAAGATATGCGCTATTGGTCGTTTGATCAGCCGGAACTCGTCAGTGTGTGGCTGGCGCTGGGCGACGAGGCACCGGAAAATGGCGGGCTGTTGTTGATTCCAGGCTCACACTTGGTTGATCTGCCGCGTGGCCGTCTTGATGCTGCGTTGTTCTTGCGAAGTGATATCGATGCTAATCAGGCGTTGCTCGATAAGGCCATACCATCGAACCTCAGTGCGGGTGATACCTTGTTTTTTCACTGCAAAACCTTTCATGCAGCAGGCCAAAATGAAACTCAGCATGTTAAGAAATCGCTTGTTTACACCTATCACAGTGAAAACAACCGCGCCATTCCAGAAACACGTTCCGCGAATCACACTGATATCATCGTAGATCCGAAGGCTGCGAGCTGAATTTCGCATTGGGAAGCCCATGATTAAGCTTAGTAACGCTAATATTTGTAAATCAGCTTTTAATGATGTGAACTTAGAAGCTACCCGCTTTAGTGACGTTAACCTGAAGCGGGCAGTATTTAATGATGTGACATTGAAGCGTGCTGTGTTTACCGACGTAAATTTAACGCACGTGCAGATCAGTAATGCCA
>JALZUX010000416.1 GCA_023301405.1 Granulosicoccaceae bacterium
GAAGCTGGAAAAAGACCACGATCATCTATGTCACCCACCATTGTTCTGAAAAACGGCACACCGTTGCTGGCTATTGGATCTCCCGGTGGCTCGCGGATTATCAACTACGTGACCAAATCAGTCATCGCTATTCTCGATTGGGAAATGGACCCTCAAACTGCTGTCGATCTGCCACACGTCGTCAACCGCAATGGCAGCACTGACCTGGAGGAAAATACCGATGCCACAGCACTTAGCGCTGATCTTGAAAAGCTGGGCCATGAAATCAACGTAAGAAAACTGACCTCCGGCCTGCACGCTATTCTGATTAGCGAAGGTGAGTTGGTGGGAGGGGCAGACTCCCGCAGAGAAGGAATTGCTGACGGCTTCTAAACTCTCGGCAATGTACACGCTGCAAAAATTAAAAACTCAAGCTTGAAACCCAACAGACTTTCTGCGGCAAACGCAGAATGTTTGCGGGTTTTCTTTTATAGGCCATTGGATGACGTTCAAGGGTTTCTGCCTCTCGGCGACTATCGGCGACCATAGGCGACCATAGGCGGTAAGGACGCAAAACAGCTCGCTTGATCGAGCAAGACACGTAACCAACCATCACTCCCCACGAAAACAGAGACACTGCACTCGTTTTATTTACTGCCGCGGCGCTATTCCTAAGGTCCGCAACAAACCTGCCGTCACCCTGCGTACAAAATCATGCAAACGTCAACGTTACTGCGCCCAGTGACAATGACGTTTTGATCGCACTAATTAGGATGTGGGTGTCTATGAAATACAAAGCGCGTTTGAATCAGCAAAAAGGGTTAAAAAAGCGAAAGTTAACCACTTTTATACTCGCCACATTGACCAGTATTTCATCCGGCGCATTCGCTGACGACACTGAAATATTTTATGGTCAAAACACAACACAGGCAAATGTGCTTTTTGTTGTCGACACCTCCGGATCCATGGCTTGGTACGATAGCCCCAACCCCGACAATAACCCTGCCACCAAAGACTACCAATACTACCCGTACTTTGAAGGAGACACCTCACGCCTTGAACGCCTAAAAGAAGCACTGACAGAGATCCTCAGCACCACGAACGATATCAATGTCGGGCTCACTTCTTACGCTGGATCGAATTATAGGGGTGCGGGCCACGTATTTTTACAGGAGGTCAAGCCCATTACAGAAATTCGCACTGAAATGTTGGCCAGTATCCAGACTCTAAGTCCTGCAGGAAGCACCCCTTCCGTTGAGGCTGTATTCAGAGGCGGACAATATTACCGTGGTGAACTGCTGAAAGACTCTGGTGGAACCTACGATTCTCCAATGGAATCCGCCTGTCAATCCAACCATATCGTCCTACTAACAGACGGTACACCGACAGAAGATACAGCCACTGAAGTAACCATCGCCAATGCAATTTTTGACGATAACACTAAAAGGTGCGCCGACGCGTCCGTTGCGGGGGGCACTTGTGGGGCCGAGCTTACAAAATACCTTTTTGATGAAGATCACTCGAGCCTGCCAGGAACTAATAATGTTATAACGCATACCATTGGCTTTAATTTCTCTGAACCTTGGTTATCCACTTTATCCGGGCCTGATGCTGGCAACGGAAAGCATTTTAATGCTGGTTCTGCCAGCGACCTGGCAGCTGCTTTTGACTCAATACTGAAAGTGGCAAACAGCAGCAGTAATACATTTGCAGCTCCTGCGATAACCTTGGATCAATTCACTCGTTTTTCAAACCGCGACGATATCTACCTGGCTCTTTTTCAGCCCAACAACACCCAACGTTGGTCTGGCAACCTTAAGCGCTATCAGTTCGACAACAAACAAGTGAGAGATGTGAATGGTAATCTCGCACTTGACACCTCCACTGGAAATTTTGTACCCGGCGCGCAAAGCTATTGGTCAACCACCGCCGACGGCGATAACATCCCAAGCGGAGGCGCGGCCAACCTTTTGAATCAAGACCCTAGGCCTGTATATACTTACAATGGAGGCAATAAAGCGCTTACCGACACCGAAAACGCCCTCCATGAAGACAACAATTTAGTGACAGCTGCTATGCTGGGGGTGCCAGCCGCCGACCGTACAAACCTAATGCAATGGGCACGCGGCGTTGATGTCGACAATGAATCTGACGGGTCAAGTACGCGCCTAAGCATGGGAGACCCGCTACATTCACGCCCGGTTATTTTGACCTATGGCGGCACTGAAGCTAGTCCGGATTCCGTGGCTTTTGTAGGAACCAATGAAGGTTTTCTACACGCAATCGACACCAGCAATGGACAAGAGGTATTTTCATTTATACCTTCCGACTTACTGGGCAACCTTGATACCTACTATAAAAACGAACGCACCATCAACCGACTGTATGGTCTCGACGGTGACCTAACACTGTGGTCTAACGACATAAACAACAACGGTGTAATTGAGAAAGGTACCGATCACGCCTACCTCTACATGGGCATGAGACGTGGCGGCTCCCAGTACCATGCACTGGATGTCACCGACAAAGCGAAGCCTGAATTCTTGTGGTCTATCGATGGCGGCCCAGATGGAACCACCGGCTTTGAAAAGCTTGCACAATCATGGTCAAAACCGACACTGAGCAAAGTCGCCGTGAACGGCACAGCTACCGATGTTCTCATTTTCGCTGGTGGCTACAACTCTACACTCGACCATTCAAACACACGATCTCCGGACACAATCGGCAACGATATTTTTATTGTTGACGCAACGACCGGAGCGCTAATCTGGAACTCAGCGACTGCAGCAAATTCATTGGTCGACACCGCTGCCATGCAATACAGCATTCCATCCGATCTACGAATTATTGACGTCAACGGTGACAAGCTTGCCGACCAGATTTATGTTGGCGACATGGGCGGGCAAGTATGGCGCTTTGATATCGATAACGACAACACCAACGTTGATTCACTGGTTTCAGGTGGCGTCATCGCCAATTTGTCTTCCGACTCAAAAATTTCAGATAATCGTCGATTCTTCTACCGTCCTGATGTTGCTGTAGTGAACAGCGATGGACAACGGTTTTTATCGATCTCAATCGGCTCTGGCAATCGTGCTAATCCTCTCGGCAGTTCAGTTGACAACCGATTCTATATGATCCGTCAGACAAGCATTAGCAACGCGCCTGAGGGCTATGGCATCATTAATTCTGTCGCTAGCACAGCTAGCAATAACGTCTACCGGCCAGTTACCGAAGATGACCTGTACAACGCCACAAAAAACCTGATACAAGATACTGATGCAGCCATAGCTACAGCCGAGTCTGCAGCATTGAACGCAAGCGCTGGCTGGTTGTTAGAAATGGAATCCAGCGGTGAAAAAGTACTTGCCTCTTCACTCACTGTTAGCAACCAGATCATTTTCACCAGCTACTTGCCCGATACAGGTACCAACGCACACTGCTCCCCGGCTATTGGCAGTGGCCGCTCCTACTCGGTTAGTTTGGTAGATGCCACACCCACCGTTGGAAACGAACCAATTTCAAGATATAGCGAACTTGCAAACCCTGGCATCCCCAATGAACCAATACCGTTTATCGATGCTGATGGCGAGTTGTCTATTCTGGTTGATCTGAATGAAGTAGCTAACCCGGAGTATCGGGAAATCACCAAGGTTTTCTGGACAGAGCAGCCCGACTACTAGCACCGCCGGTAGCGCGCCCACAACCACCGGGCGCGCTGCTTCCTGTCAAACTCACCACTCAATTCGCCAATGAGGTAGTTACCGACAGGGCTCTAGTAAAGCTAGTGTATTGCCACGTG
>JALZUX010000417.1 GCA_023301405.1 Granulosicoccaceae bacterium
TATATGCCGCCTTTCTAGTACCAATTATCGCCGCTTTGTTCGGCTCTTCCCGACAACTACAAAATGGCCCTGTGGCGATTATCTCTTTGATGACGGCAGCAGCACTACTGCCGCTGAATTTAGAGCCCACGCAATACATCGCCTACGCCGCGATGATCGCTATTCTCGCCGGCATTATGCAAATGGTTCTGGGCTTTTTGCGATTAGGCGTTATGGTCGATTTCCTTTCCCATCCGGTAGTTATCGGCTTTACCAATGCTGCGGCGATCGTAATTGCCAGCACACAAATCGGTAAGATTCTGGGGGTAAACCCTGAAACCGGAGCACACCTCTACAACACGTTATGGAATGTGCTGCTAGCGGTACCGCAAACGCACTTCGCGACATTGGCGATGGGCATCTTTTCCTTAGGCTTACTATTCGGCCTGAAGAAATACGCACCTAAGCTACCCAATATCATTCTCACGATAGTCATTACCATTCTGGTTTCATGGGCTATTGGCTATGAAAAAATGGGCGGTGCTATTGTAGCTGATATCAAAAGCGGCCTACCCTCACTGGTGATACCGGTAATAGATTCTCAACATTTCGGGTTCTTGCTACTACCTGCCTTTATGATCGCGCTGTTAAGCTTTGTAGAAGCATTTTCAATTGCAAAAGCAGTCGCATCAAAAACACGCCAGCACCTTTCTGCTGATCAGGAAATGGTCGGTAAGGGCCTGGCCAATATTGTTGCAGGCGTAACGCAGGGCTATGCTGTTTCAGGGTCTTTCTCTCGCACGGCAGTCGCTTTTGATGCCGGTGCAAAAACAGGTTTTACGGCTATTGTATCGGGCGTTATCGTCGGTATTACGCTGCTGTTTTTGACGCCATTGCTATACCACTTGCCGGTTGCCACCTTGGCCGCCGTGATCATTGTTGCCGTCATAGGGCTATTTCATTTTGAGCCATTCCGCCACGCCTGGAAAGTGAACCCACATGATGGCTTCGTTGCTTTAGTGACTTTCCTGACCACCTTATATTTTGCACCACATTTGGAATGGGGCATTCTGATTGGCGTTGTACTATCAATAATGTTCTATCTGTATCGCACCATGCAACCGCATTTTGCAGAAGTCTCTTTAAACGACGAAGGTGTCTATCGAGACGCCAATCTTAATTCATTGAAAACCAGTGAAACGGTTGCTTTTTATCGTTATGACGGTGATTTATACTTTGCTAATGCAGGCTATCTTGAGCGCAAACTACTTAATGCCGTTGCCGACAAACCTAAACTTAAAGTTATTGTTCTGGATCTAGAGGCCGTTGATCAAATCGATGCCACCGGAGAAGAAATGCTTGGCCACATGTCTTCGCGCTTAGCCGAGGCCGGCATAGAGTTTTACTTCTCTCGCGTAAAATTCAAAGTGGAAGACGCACTCAAGCGATCAGGGCTGTACGACAGGATTGGTAGTGGGCATTTCTATGTTAGACGCACCCGGGCGATCAAGGCAATTAAAGAAAAATACGGTGATACCGTAGATGTCAGCCACTTGATTTACCATAAGCCGGTAGAAAAACCGGATGACAACGATGATAAACAGGAGATCAAATAAGGTAACTAGTCAGAGCACACCTGTCGTGTCAATGGGTGGTGTCGTTGTACTCAAATACGCCTGTACCGCGCGCGAACTGCTACCCTCTATCGTTAATTAACCGGCAACTTCAGTTGCCGGTTTGCAGGTCATCAATGGGAGCCCACATGGCTCACAGTGAAGAAGCGGCTAATTATCAGCCACCGCAATGAAGAGAACAGCACAAACGTCAGATGCACAGCCTTTTTTTGTTACCATGTTGCTGTTGCACTATCACCCGCCCAGCCTCCTAATAGCGCCGCCTCCAGAAGGATAAAAATTCTGTCTGATAAACTCTCAATGGATGCCAACGAGATCGAAATTGATCGTCGGAATTCCGGCCAGAGCTCGGCGGAAACCCGACTAATCGCGGATCTGAAAGCCGGCTCTGAGGATGCAGTACGCCTTTTAGTAGAAAAGAACTGGGGCGCTCTTGTCGCCATCGCCGAGTTGATCCTCAGTGATCGCCACCACGCCGAAGACGTAGTACAGGAGTCGCTAATGCGCGCATTAGCAAAAATTGATAGCTTTCAACCCCGCCCTACCATCACTGCATGGCTAAAGCGTATAGTAATGAATGCCGCCATTAGTAGCTTGCGTAGTCAAAACCGCCGACGTGAATCGCCCCTCCATACAATAAACCCGGAATTAGACAACGGCATACGGATCCCAGCGTTAACTGATCTTTCGACTAAGTCGACCGAAGATCTTGTCAGCAACGCGCAAACCCGAAAGCAGGTCACCGACACTATTGCTACACTCCCCGAGACATTACGAATACCACTACTCCTCAGGGATATCGAAGGCTACACCACCCGTGAAACAGCAGAGATTCTAGAACTGACCGAAGCCAACTTAAAAATCAGGCTGCACCGCGCAAGAACCGCATTGCGCCAAAGCCTTCAGGCCCTATGGGCAGGGAGTCACTGATGCCAATGCCCTATTGTAACCATCCGCTGCAGCGCGCTATGAAACGAGGCTTGCTGAAATGGATGCCCGGCCTGATCACCTGCGAGGAATTTGAACAGTTTGTGGTCGACTACATTGACGGCACACTTGCTGACAACAAACTAAAGGTGTTCAAGCTACATTTAAAAATTTGTCCTGAGTGCCGCGACTATATTCAGCATTATCAGCAGACGATTGAGCTGGCTAACCGCGCGGGGGATGTACAGTTGGTGAAAGACGCTGGTGACCCACCTGCAGATTTAGTTGCTGCGATACTGGATGCTCAGCGCAAGAACATCAACTAGCGCTATGCCTGATTTGCTCCCGCGTGAAGGTGGTGTGTTTCACTAGCCCTAAGTAACTACATAGGGTCGGCGAAAGGCGGCGTACCTGGCTGGACCGCAGTAGCACTTGCTTCTGTACGGGTGCTAGGTGAGAACCACAAACTGCCAGCGTCAGCAGCCATGCGTGTAGGGAGCGTATGGCATAATAAAATTATCGGCCCGAGTATCCATGCCTATCAACACCACCTGCGCTGCCGCACTGTACGTGTTTGTTACATTGGTCTTCTACTATCTTTAATTAATGCTGCTACCATTTCTGCAAACTGATCTTTCATTGGAAGTTCATAATCAACTTTTAATCTAGTCCGTTGGGCACTTACTTTCACATCGGTTATTGGATTTACCGCCTTTTTCTCATACTGCTCCCAATAAACTCCGGAACCCCGTTTTTGCCAAAGTGGAACATCATTGTAGTTAATCCCTGCCATCCGGAACAACAGCTCGTTTTTATCAGCAACTGAGAGCCCTGACATTTCCTGGGTGGACTGCTGCCCGTTTTTACCGGCTTTACGAAGCGCCCAGTAGCAATGAGCGTTAAGTGCATTTCTGTTGGCGTCTTCATTTCGCCACCTAAAATAGTCCACCACCAGTTGCTGGCTTGGTAGCTCTGAAATACGAGAATCAAAAACCGCAACATCCCCAAGTAAAGTTGAAAATTTTGCGCTCGCCTCGCCTGCTAGCACTGAATTTAATTTACGGTGTTTTCGAGAAAAATTGTCTTCATCCTGATGAAACAGCAGTGATATTTCATCACTTTGTGTATAACCAAAAACAACCCTGAATCCGCAGTCCATAAGGTGCAGAACCGTTTGAATCATAGTGTCCCGAAATTTGACGTCGAATGGCCGCTCAAAGTTATGTACTTCTTTGGTAAGCCGAGTAAAGGAACGCCCGTCGAGCCTGGCAACCATAAAGATGCCAGGCAGAACGTACCTATCATTTATGGTTTCGTAAACACGTAGTTTTTTGTTTAACTCACCAAATTTCACTTGACCAAGGCTCTGTTTTAAAGGCGCTATTTGCTAAAATACTGACATACCAAATGTGCTTATAACCTTCCGCTAATTGAGGAATCTCTAGTTTCGCGTGAGTACTGCGAATTGCGATTTCGGGTATTTTCTCTACCGCAGCACGCGCACTGTTACGAAAAACACATTCTTGAACCTTAGACTGAAAATAGTACCCATGCACCTCAAACTGAGGCCACTCTTTAACAAAATCAAAATAGCGCTTCCGATCTGCGCGTGAGGGGTTGGTATTATCTATTACCAAGCTCATTTTTGTTGCAAGACAATACTCGATTAGCTTCTGTTCTCGATTTCTTGTTCGCAGAAGATCAAGACTAACTCGCACGTGCGCTTGAAAAAAGTGCTCCTTGTAAAAGGAGCTTTTCCCACTTGCTTGAATTCCAGTAAAAATCACAATTTCAGGCATCAGCAGGAACTACCTTTAAAATGTAAGTTTTAGTTATGAAGCGGCACAGCGGAGTCGGGCTTGATCTACATACTTTTGTTGCACAGCATGCACTCATTGACCAGCCTTTCCTTATCTTTGATACAGCATCGCGGCCGCACTTATCTCTTGCCCCAAATGCTTCCTTAAGGCTGCACCATCGCATCAGCCCACTCTTTCAAAAACCGCCCCCGTTTTATCCTATCAAGATAAACCAACAACCCCGGCCCCAAAGTAATAGGCCGAAAATGCTGCGACTTAGCCAGCGCCTTACCATCAATAGGTGGTAACCCCGCCGCCTCGTCAATCAGCTGCCGACCTTGCGCATCAATCAAAAAATCAATAAAGGAACCACCTAACTCAGGACGCTCTGCAGTTGTAGGAATCAGCGCCGTACGCAACATAAAATGCGTGTAGTCAGAAAGCGGAACAATAGTACCATCGCTATCTTTCTCAAGCACTGCCGACGCATAACTACCAACAACATTGTAGGCCAATATAATTTCACCGGTTTTTAAACCATCAATCATTTCTGATGAGCAACAATAAAGCTTAGGGTTCAAGGCTCCCATGACCTCAGCAAGACGCCAGAACATATCGCTTTGCCTTGAATCCTGAGTAGCGAACAAATAACCGGCACCAGAGACACGCAGATCATAGGTGCCTATTTTCCCTGCGAAGTGATCAGGGTTATCACGCAGCAGGGTAAGTAACTCCTGTCTGTTTTGCGGTAGCTTTAAGTTACGCATTCCGGCACGGGATACCAACAGCACGGCGGGCTCTTGGGTGAAAGCAAACAGCAGGTTACGCCAGCGTGCCCAGCGGGGCATGCTATCTGCAACACTTGAATCATGAGCTTGCGCCAGTCCGTCATTTACTAACTTCATTTGCAAGTCCATTGCAGACGATATAACTACATCATATTTTGCCTGTTCATTATTAATAGCAGAGAACAGCTCTTTACTGGATGCCACTGTGTATAACACGCTGACACTGGGATTACGCTTTTGATAAGCCAGGATTAACGGCTCAACGTAGGCAAGATCTGTATTAGAAAGCACACGCAATTGACTGCGGCTGTTTTCAACTGCAAATAGCTCTTCGTCTTCTACTTCAAAAGCATCTGCCACGCCAATGAATACATTTAATAGTATTACAACAATAATGTAGCGCAAGTACCGCCCTCTTTTTGTGCCAGAATCTCAAAACTACCGCGGTGTACTTCAGCCACATGTTCAACGATGGTTAACCCCAAACCTGAACCAACCACATCTTTCACGTTGTCACCACGCTGAAAGCGTACTGTCAGCGCAGACTGATTAATATCACCAAGGCCACGTCCACGATCACATATTTTAAACCGGACCTGATCATTTACTTTCTGCAAAGACAATGTAATTACGCTGTCTTCCGGTGAATACTTGATCGCATTATCAAGCAGATTATGCAGCGCACTTTCGATCAATATGCGATCCCCAAAAAACTCAATACCGGGGGTCACACTGGCATCAAGTGCTACGTCTTTTAGTTCAGCCGTGGCGCTGAGCACCCTCATTACATCAAAGACTAAAGCACTGTAGTCAAAACTATCTTTCGATAATTGCTCTGACCTATAAGTGATCATTGCATAGTCCAGCAGCTGATTAGCTGACCTTGAGCTTTCATCAACCGCCCTGATAACAGATCGTAGGGTTTTTCGACTTGCATCGGTTTCTGCTTGCCGCAATGCTATTTCTGCTTGCGTTCTAACGGTGGCCAATGGGGTTCGCACATGATGCGCTGCCTCAGCCATGAACGTTTCGGTTTTATGCAATGCATCACGTAGTCGCAAAATGAAATC
>JALZUX010000418.1 GCA_023301405.1 Granulosicoccaceae bacterium
AGCAATCATGGTGGTTCATCTTGGGATTGATTTTACCCCATTTGAATCAATTAGCAACCCAGCTAATTCGCAAATTCTCGCAACAATCAGTTTGGAGAATTTGTAGTAATGACACATCAACATCAATTACCGCTAGATGCAGAGCAGCTGTTTTACCTACAGCATGGCAGGCATCGTGATGCTATTAGCACGGCAATGGTGAATGGTGAGCAGTGGACTGAATCCAGACCCCATATTCATTCGAAAGCACCGGACGCGATCCGGGCCGCAGCTGATGCATCCAGAGTGCTAAACGCTGATGCGTATGTCGGCCAGAACGGTATCTCGATGGCGAACTTCCCGTACCTGCATCGGCTCCGAGATGAAATAAATTCGCTGACTTGCCTGTGGGTCGACCTGGACTACTACCAGACAGAACACCGGGATTTGTCACCGGAACAATTGCTGGAACTAATCAAACAAGACCTCCCCTGGTTGCCCTACCCGACCACGATCACAGACTCCGGGCGTGGGTGTTATCTGCATTGGGTCTTTCATGACCCGATTGATCAAAATGATATCGCCTCATGGCAAAGAACAATGGACGGTCTAACAGCTGTTCTAGCCCCCTACGGCGCCGATATCATGGCCAAAGACGCTACCCGTGTGTTGCGTATTGTTGGCAGTCTACACTGTAAAACAAGTCATATCGTGAAAGCATGGGACACTGGGCCCGGCTATCACTGGTATAAGCTCCGTGACGTTATTAGCCAAAACTACTGGAAAAAAGTTGTCCAAAAAGCACGTGATAATAACTCCCCGATCGGGACCATATCGTGGATTAAAAATGGCCACACTCGGATGCATCGAGCGTTGGTTGACATTAAAACGTTGGCCCAGATCCGTAGTCCTGTTGTGGAGTGCCGGCACCGGATTTTGATGTGTGCTGCGATGGTCGGCAGCTGGTATTGCCCCAGTAACGAATCAATGCTGCGTGAGCTCTCCACCATCACCACCCACTTTGCCAAGCACCACAAAAACCGATATGCCCCGGAGCGATTACCACGGCTCCTAACCACCATCATGAAAAAAGCGGATGAGGGTCGTGCCGGCTTAGTTATCGAGCGTGGTCCGTGGCAAGGGAAAGACAAACGCTATACCCCATCAATTGGATACCTGGTCGAGGTCTGTGAGATCACTCGGGCCGAACAGCGGCAGATGAGCTATCTGATCGACAGTGCAGAGCGACTCATTCGGGAACGTCGTAAAAAGGGCGTGAAGCCGCAGGCGGATCATCTGAAGAAAGCCAGAGTACAGGCGAGTGAGGCCAAGAAATCTAAGAAGGACGGGCAACGCGAACAGGCAATAAAGCTGCGTGAATCTGGGCTGACAAACAAGGAAATAGCAGCTGAACTCGGAGTTGGACTGAGAACAGTCATCAGATACTGTAATAGCTAGGTTTTATGCGGCTTCCAGTGCTTAGGGGGGGGGGTGCCATTTCTATTAGACGTACCTATTATATATAGAGGGACGGGAACGCAGTTCCTGGGGATGCTTTGTTTAGTCGATTCCCTTGATGCTTATTTTTTCATTTTTTCTTCTGGATTTATCCACGTATTTTCAGATCCCCCGTTGCACGATAGTGCAACAAAACTTCAGACTCCCCTGCCCTAACCGTTTTTTCCTCCGTGTTAACAAACAGTATCTGTGGTGAAAAACATCCTGTAATTTGATCAGAAACATGTCTTAAAGAGATTTTTCTGTTAATACAGCTACGTCAGTGAGTTTTGATTTAGAACGTCGCTTAAATCGCAAATAAGAAGCTCTGACTGCACTTGGAGTAACCCCTCCGACTCAAAAAGGCTGAACTCTGTTTTGGTCGTGAATTCATATTTATTGGATATTATTGTATCCGACATGGGTTCGACTTAGCTGTCATATGAATATTCGACTCATGAGTGATCGTTTTTGTGGTGGTTGGTTGAGCTTTTGCTGGGCGATGTCCAATTTTTTACTGGCTTCAATTGCGTTTGCCTCTGCCTGTTCCAGTCGTTCTTGTAGGCGTTCCATCTGCTGTTCTGACGGATTGTGTTCGAG
The DNA here is from genome assembly GCA_023301405.1 of Granulosicoccaceae bacterium. Classification (GTDB taxonomy): domain Bacteria; phylum Pseudomonadota; class Gammaproteobacteria; order Granulosicoccales; family Granulosicoccaceae. Next base: position 2,077 of record JALZUX010000418.1, read on the forward strand.
CAATAGCTTGTGCTGCTGAAGCTCCTTTTCTCGCATACCGATCAACTGCATTAGTTGCTCGGTATGCGTTGCTGAATTCTCTGAATCTTGTCGTCGGTCCGATTCTAGCCTTCGCCGATCTGATTCTGCCGAATCCAGTCTGCGCTTTAGGTCACTCACCGTCTGTCGTAGGTCTTCGGCCTGCTGCGCTCGTTCCGCTGCTACCTGTTCCCACCGTTCTGCCTGTTCTGCACCGTTCTGGTGTTCTGGTTTCTGGTTCTTTTCCCCGTTCTGGAACACTGTTGGAACGGGGGTTCCGTTCTGTTCTGGTGTTGATCTAGGGAACACTGTAAACAGATCGACGGGATCAATGGCGTAAGTACCACTCTCGTTTTTAGTGGCTGGCAGCTTGCCGTTCTCTAGTGCACGACTGATGACAGATTTACTTTTGCCTGTTTGTTTGGCTGCCTGGGACAGTGAAAGCATGGGTTCTCCCGCCGGTTCTTTGCCGGTTCTTATTGAGCGTTCTTTTGGAACGAAACATCATGCCGTGTCGTGTGTATTTGATGCTGTTACTGGCTGGCAAGCCTTGCTGGAACTAGGCGAGGTTCTGATTGCCCGTTCTACTGCCCGTTCTTTAGGCGCGAACCCGCGTTCTATAATGGTTCCAGTATGCCGTTCCAATACGTTCTCTAAGGGGTTCTGCTGAATTAGGTTGCAGACATATCAGGTAAAATGAATAAGGTATCGTCGGAAGGGCAGGGCAGTGATCGTGGCTCAGAGGCCAAACCATGGTGAGTGCAGGTCTGTAAAAACCGGAAAAATAAGAGGTCGAGTGGATACCGAGTGAGCTACTGATTACGTTGTAGTCCTATGGCGGCGGTTGTGGTATCGAGAGATAAACAACGAGGTGGTTCCATAGCGGTAAGGGAAG
>JALZUX010000419.1 GCA_023301405.1 Granulosicoccaceae bacterium
ATACCAAAGAACACCATGACGGGAATCAAGTAGGCGAAGTGCGGCATAATCTGCGCTACATTGAGCAATGGATTTAAAATAGTTTCTACTCGTTTACTTTTATAACCCCAAATCCCCAGTAATAAACCAATAGAAATGGCGACAGGCGCTGCAATCAGCACGAAGGATAACGTTTGCATTGACGGTTCCCATTGCCCGAATACTGCAATGTACACAAAAGTAAAACCGGCAAATATAGCAAGCCCGACTCCGCTTAGCGCGTAGCCAAGAATAACAGCACCACCTGCTACCACAGTCCACGGCAGCCCGGGCCACTTGGCCCATTGATTTTCTGTTGCCCAATCCCAACTGGTGAAGGCCACGATGGTTTTAACACCACCCAGCAACAACTCACGCACAAACTCAATCATAAAAAGAACAGCACCCGAGATTGCCCGGGTGACCTGACGAAGCAGTGGTTTTTGTTCGAACTCTTCAATGTCGGGATCGTAGACTTCAATTGGCCACCATTCAAACATCAGGTAGTCCACAGAGTTATTTATAATAATAGGGAGTTGCTTCAATAACGGCGGCAAACGCCAAAGCCAGTTACCGTCAGCCGGGGCGATAAACATACACATCAAAACAAACACAACAATTAGTAATAGAAACTGAAGTGATTTACTTTGCCGCAGAACATCATTCATGACGATTGCCCAAGCGATTTATGTGATCGCCCTCCAAATAGTAGTTTCACTATTTTAGCAGCATGAACGGTCCCTACGATTTCCCCTGCGTCATTGACTACAGGTAACGGTTTATCTGCGGTCAACACTGCTTCGGCAACGGTTTCAATCAACGCATCTTTTGATACTTTTAAATCACCGATGGCCTCACCGACAATTATCGGGTCCATGACGGTTTCAATTTTCAGTACTTTTTCACGCGGTACTTCTTCAGTGAACTTACGAACGTATTCGGTGGCCGGATTTAGGACAATATTAGCCGGAGTGTCCAGTTGTTCAATGATACCGTCTTTCATGATGGCGATTCGATCGGCAAGACGCAAAGCTTCGTCGAAATCATGTGTAACAAACAATATGGTTTTACTAAGCACGCCCTGCAAACGTAAAAATTCATCCTGCATTTCTTTACGTATTAATGGGTCAAGCGCCGAAAACGGCTCATCAAGAAACCAGATATCAGGTTCAATAGCCAGTGACCGCGCAATTCCCACCCTTTGTTGCTGCCCGCCGGAGAGTTGTCGTGGAAAATAATTTTCACGACCAGACAGACTGACGAGATCTATCATTTCGCCGGCTCGCTTAATACTCTCTTTGGTGCTTACCCCTTTCACCTGCAAAGGGAATGCAATGTTTTCAAGGACAGTTTTATGCGGCAACAAAGCAAAGCTTTGAAACACCATACCCATTTTGCTACGACGCAACTGGATGAGCTGCTTATTGCTTATGGATTGGATGTCTTCCCCTTCGATGAAGATCTTACCGGCGGTCGCACGAGTGAGCCTGGATATACATCGCAATAGAGTTGATTTACCAGAGCCCGACAAGCCCATAATAATGAGAAGTTCACCGGGATACACTTCAAAGGAGGCATTGTTAACGCCAACAATACACCCGGCCTGCTCAAACTTAGCGGCATCAACTGCGCCATTGGCTTCCCGCATCAACCCCTTAGCATTGTCGCCAAATATTTTATAAACGGAATCACAACGGATAACCGGGTCGTTCGAATTCGAAGCTAGTGAAGGCATAATGGTTCTGTTAACTCAGGGCACGGTGTATTTTGAAAATATGATTTTACAGAGCCTAGGCAAACTAGTGACTACAGTTGCCAGCCCAAAAACAAAGAACCCCCTGGAACGGTGACGCGCCAAGGGGCTTTTTTCTTACAGAAAGGTTGCCATACAAACTAAATGTAGGCATCAACTTTTGGCCTTACTTAGTCCACGGCATCCAGACAGATTCATTATCTGCAAGCCACTGCTTGGCCGCATCTTTGTGGTCTAGCTTGTCTGTATCAACCAAAGCAGCCATTTGGCCGATCTGTGTCGTGTTGAAGTCAAGCTTAGTAAAAGCTGTGTAGGCAGCCGGGTGAGTTTTAGGGAACTTATAGTTAGCCGCTTTCTTCAACCAACCTTTTGGAGAGCCACACGATCCATCACCACCGTCTTCTTTACGACACCCTTCCGTGTACTCAGGGAATTCAATAAACGTAAAGCCTTCGGCATCAGTAAAGTTTGGCGTCCAGTTAAAAACAATAGTACCGCGACCTTCTTTTTTCGCTGCTGCAAGTTCTGTCCACAAAGCATCAGCACCACCAGCAAATTTTACAGTCCAGTTGTCAGCTAAGCCCAACGCTTCAAGGCGATCAGGCATCACATCACCGTGCCAGCTTTGCGGACCTTCCAACCAACGACCTTTGCCTTCTGAATCAGCAGTGGTGAAGTTTTCATGACAGTCTTTCAGTGCTTCCCACTTTGGCAGACCGGGACATAAATCTTGTTCAATAACCCAATTTGGAACGCCCATTTCTTCGAGTGTTGTGGCCGAGTGACTGCCCGCATCGATCACGCCGCCCTTAGCCATGGCGTTGTAAAAGGATTTACCAAAAGTTGACTGCCAGACTTCGTGCGAAATAGTGACGTCGCCGTTGCGAATAGATTCGTACACGGCTTGTGAATCTGCGGGGACATATTCAACGTTGCTACCCATCATTTCGAACATGCCGCCGATTACGTAAGCCATAACCACTTGACTTGACCAGTTATGAATCGGGATGACGATTGGCGCCGTGCTATCTGCAGCTTTGGCGACACCTGCGCTTGCCAGTAACGACACGCAGCCTGCCACTACCAGTGATCTAATTGATTTTGGAGTTTGTAGCTTCATTGATTCATTTCCTCTGATTGGTTTCAATTGCTCGCGGACTCGTTTAAATATCAAGAGCCAACGGTCGCTTTACCAGTGTACCTTTCGCTTGTTCAAAAAGTACTACTAAAACGTACCATTATTGTCCCTTACAGACAAATCTAGACGCTATAAATGTCGATATGTTGTGGACAACGCTGTATCGGTACACTATTGGTTCATATAGTTGGTTGCCACCAAAAGCACCGGTTTCCCTAAAAAAGCACTCACATTTATGGGAATTCAAAAGCCGTTGATTAAAGTGTTCTGCAAAGCGTCGCAAGGGGAATGTTATACACGGATAATAGCGCTCTCTGATTTCCACCCAAACGATCACCGCTAGATAATTTTAGATTTGCCGTGTCAAGATAGAATAAAACCTTGCTAAAAATATGTACAACAAATGCGTAACTAGAAATAACACTGGATTAATTTCAAAAAACCACAATAAATACCACCGGGTCATCACACAAAAAAACGCACTCGTAAATGTGAGAAAATATAGAATAGTAAGCTGGAGAACTATTCGAGGAAATCCGTTGCCCACCGACTTAATACATCTGCAAGCCGCAGACTCTCCGTTAAGCACCGACCCAACGCGGTCATACACGCTACCCGCGCGGTTCTACTTGGATGCTGATATTCATGAACAGGAAAACCAGTTAATTTTCCAATGCAACTGGTGGTACGCCGGGCACCAAAGCCAACTGCCCAAAACCGGTGATTATCTAACCACTACAATAAACGAGCAAAGCGTTTTTGTGGTCCGCGATCGTAATGGTGGCCTGAAAGCGTTTTACAATGTTTGCCAGCACCGCGGGCACGAACTAGTCGCCGGCACTGGCCATGCGAATGTCATCGTATGCCCCTACCACGCTTGGTCATATGATCTTGACGGCAGCCTGATTGGCGCACGCAACTCCGCAAAAATGGCCGGGTTCTCGAAATGTGACTTTGCACTTAAGCCGGTTAGTGTTGAAGTATTCTGTGGTTTAGTATTTATAAATCTTGATCAAGACGCCGAACCGCTATCACAACAAGCGGCAGAGCTTGAAAAGGAAATCAGGCAATATGTTCCCGGTGTAGACAATCTTGCTTTCGCACAGCGCGATACCTACAACGTGGCGAGTAACTGGAAAGTGATGATGGACAACTTTCTTGAATGCTACCACTGCCACACAGCACATCGCGATTTTGTTGATTTAGTCGACATGGATAGTTATCGATCAACCACTAAGGGCATTTATTCCAGCCATATTTCCAATGCGGCAAAGTCCACTGACAATTCAGCCTACAAATTTGAAAAAGGCGAGGTCGATTTTGGCTACGCGGGCTGGTACCTTTGGCCAAACCTAAGCATCTGGGCCTACCCGGGCGAAGCCAACTTGTCTGTATTGCAAATGGTGCCAGACGGCGCTGGTAATACAATTGAATATCAGGATTGGTTTGTCCCCGAAGGAAAACCCAGCACACAACTGCAGGAAGCAATGGACTATCAAAAAGACGTGCTGCAGCCTGAAGACATCGGCCTTTGCGAGAGCGTTCAACGAGGCTTGAAATCTAACGGCTATAATCAAGGGCGGTTTGTCGTTGACCCGGAAAGAAGTGAACTCTCTGAGCACGCCGTACACCACTTTCAAGAAATGGTCGCCAAGGCGTTAGGTGCAAATCTGCAATCACGTTAGCGCCACTACTCAATTGAAAATTGAATCATGAATACTATTTGTGGCAGAGTATCTCTACAGCGCCTGTCTTTCAACAGAACCAACGGAGCCATTAATGTCAAAACGTGTAGCAATCATCGGTGCCGGACCATGCGGTACCGCAGCCCTTAGAGCATTTCAATCAGCAAAGCAAAAAGGCGAAGACATTCCTGACATAGTTTGCTTTGAAAAACAAGAAGACTGGGGTGGCCTATGGAACTACACATGGCGCACAGGTCTTGATGAATATGGCGAACCGGTACACGGTTCTATGTATCGTTACTTATGGTCAAACGGCCCCAAAGAATGCTTAGAGTTTGCCGACTACTCTTTCGACGAGCACTTCGGAAAACCCATCGCTAGCTTCCCACCACGTGAAGTATTAGCCGACTACATAAAAGGCCGTGTTGAAAAAGCCGGTGTGCGGGGTTGGTGTCGTTTTCGGCATGCGGTGCGTAACGTTGAGTTTCACAAAGACAGCGACAATTTCACGGTAACCGCTCATGACCTGGTTAACGACAAACAAGTTAAAGAAAAATTTGATTATGTCATCGTTGCCAACGGTCACTTTTCAACGCCCAACGTTCCGTATTTTGAAGGCATGGACAGATTCGAAGGCCGGGTACTACATGCCCATGATTTCCGTGACGCGCTAGAATTCAAAGATAAAGACGTAATGGTAATCGGCGCCAGCTACTCAGCTGAAGACATTGGATCACAGTGCTGGAAGTACGGCGCTAAAACAATGACTGCCTGCTATCGAACCAGCCCAATGGACTTTCACTGGCCAGACAACTGGGAAACAAAACCACTACTGACCAGGATTGAAGGGAAAACCTGCCATTTTAAAGACGGCACCAGTAAAGAGATCGACGCCATTATTCTTTGTACCGGTTACTTACATCACTTTCCGTTTATGGACGACGAACTGCGCCTGGTAGCCACCAACCGTATGTGGACAGAACACCTTTACCAAGGCGTGGCTTTCGAGCCCAACCCCAAAGTAATGTACATGGGCATGCAAGATCAGTTCTATACATTTAACATGTTTGATGCACAAGCCTGGTGGGCCCGTGACCTGATCATGGGTAAAGTGCCAACACCTTCATTAGGCGATATGAAAGCACACAGTGAAAAATGGTTAGCCCGTGAAGCCACACTGGAAACCGACGAAGACATGATCTATTTTCAAGGCGACTACACACAGGAACTGATCGATCAAACGGATTACCCAAGCTTTGACATCGAAGGCGTTAACAAGGCATTCATGGTGTGGGAACATCACAAGCACGAAGACATCATGGGCTTTCGTAATAAGGCACACAACTCGCT
>JALZUX010000420.1 GCA_023301405.1 Granulosicoccaceae bacterium
AGAGATCACCGGGCTAGCCATACTAATCAGTGTGGCCGGCGCCGCTTCAATTTGACGCATGCCTTCAAACAACAGTATAAACGGAATCACCGTAGCAAAAATCACCAGACACGCGATCCAAAAAAGCCCGGTCGGTGGCAAATAATAGTCCGCCTCTACCACTACCCAAGGCGCTAACAAAGCAAACACCAACAGGGTTGAAACATTCGAGTAAAAAGTAAATTGGTTAGCACCCAGACGTAAACTAACGCTGCGCCCGTAATACAAGTACGCACCATAGGTGGCAGCGGAACACAGAACGCATACGACCCCGTGCAGCGGCAAGTGCATCTCAGTACCGTCAAACAACCCGAGCATTAAAATTAAACCACAATAAGCCACTACAAACGTGGCAATTTCTCTACGCTCGGGGAGTCGCCGTTGGTGAATCAGACCAAACAACTGCACAAACAGCGGAAACGTGAACAGTATTGCCCGGCTCACTCCCACATCCATAATACTGAGTGCGTAGATGTCAAAACCAGTGGCCAGTGTAAAAAAGAACCCACAAGCCACCGCCAGAACAATATCTCGATGTGTGCGATCGCAGTGTTTCGCGGCTGCACGCCAGCGATCTGCCAAATAGAATAGTGGAGTGGCACAAGCCGCACGTAACAACAATACGGCGGCGACCGTCATGCCGGCATCTAGCGCCAAGCGGGCAAATATACCCTTCGTGGCGAGACAAATGGTGGCCACGCATACCAGCATAAAGGCTGATCTCTGACTGGGACTAGACTTAGCATCTGCCATTCACTGCTCGCTTATTTGTCTTTAGGCACTGAGTTCTCGTAGCCTGGCATGCCGCAATTCATTTATTTTTCATGTTACGACTGTTACCGACGGCCCCTTTTAAACCAGGGAAGGCAAGTACCCAACAACTATTTTTGCAGTCCTGATGACTAAAGATCATTTTTTTACACAAATGTCAGGAATGGGTGTTAACTTTAGAAGCATAGATCGCGATGAATTCTTGAACTCCCCGACATGGGCTGAATCTAGATGCATTCAGATATAATGACTACCAAGGTGTGGATATTGTTTTTATAAGGTATAAGTTCACGCGCACATACATAGGTATTTGAGCATAAGTCATCCACCTGCCGCCAACGCGACAGGTGTGATTCTAATACTTAAAAACAAAAATACCGAAGACTATAACTTAACTAAATTGGCTGTACATTGACAGTCCAATCGTACTTTTTGTATTTCACCGTATACTCTGCTGGTATTTTACTATTACTGAATAAGTTGATATAACCGATTAAGTCATTTGCCTTACCTGACGACACGAAATCTTTGGTATAAAAATCCATAATTTTCGATACCTCTACAGTTTTATTGTTACTGTCAATTGTTAGATGCTTATCTTTGTTGAAAAATTCTACACTGACGGACTGCAGCAATTGTTCAAAATTATTTTCTGTGAACGCTTGCTGAGGAAGGCGAGGACAATCTTTCACCATGCAATTCAAAGCAAAATGCATACGAGGTTCATCTAAAGGGCGTATGATTTTGTTTTCATAGTGAAATAGATTCGTTTTTTTACCTCCGATCGTTACCTTTCGAAATCTGAAAAAGGATGCTTTTTTTCTGAGAGATGAAAGATTGTTTGGAATACCTCTATCAATAATTCCAAACATAGCCAAAGCATTATAGGCGTTAACATGATACGACAATATTTGCGCGCGATTTGTGAACAGCTCTGCATGTGTATCCGGGCTCACTTTCCCTATAGCTGAAACAAATGCATTTAAATCGACAGGATCTTCAGCAATCCCCTTAAAATTTGTACGTCCCTGCTCATCGACATATTTGGTCAAAACGTTTTGCCAGTTAGGCAAAGCATCTAAGTAAGGATTAGCAGAATTTTGCGCTGCTGCAAGTGCAGGGACAAAAATAATGCAAATTAATAGTGTGAAGCGTTTAAGCATAAGAATTACCTGAATCATGTTGTGTAATAAATTTTGCAGTTACTTTGTATACAGTGCTATGTCACCTTACAAACTGTACTACTTTAGGCAGTGGCTCATAATGTTGTGTTGTGCCGTCGGTATTCTTGAACGTAATAGGCTGAAGGATGTATTCGTCACGATTAGCATTATGCTCACACATAGAAACGGGCCCTTGAGCTGTCATGACCATAAATGAGCAAGCATGTACTCGTTCTTTGTTTAGTTCGTTTGCGTCCATAAAATTTTGAATAAAGAAGGTCAGCGGATAGATACGCCCTTTGCCTTTAAATAGATCTGCACCTATTCGATACGACTGCATAGCGATGTATCCAATCCCTTTAAACCACCATTTAGGTTTTTTTATTAACGCACTTGAGAACTTCCTTAGTAGTACAGACCGTTTTTCCAATCTGTCCCAGCGAATTGAATTAAAATCATTGATGAAGGAACTAAACATTTCTTTGGAATGCACTAACGGAAAAATATTATGATTGGCAACTAAAGTAGGCAGATAGCTATGACAATCGGTATGCCCTACTTGAATTGCGTCCCACGGCAAGGTTTTTTTCGCGCCTTTGTTTATTTGTTCTCTGACTGTCCCCTGGTTGATGATGAAATCCCGCACTCCCCATTCACCCCTCCCTGTTTCCGCTTGCAACTGAAAAGACACTAAGCCAACCTCTTTTGCATGTGACTTAAAAAACTCTACCAGTGCTGGCAGCTCATCGAAGTTCTCTCTGTGCACTGTTGTATTGAACATAACATGGAGGCCAAGCCCGCTAGCACGCTTTATATATTCAGAACGAATAGCATTGAGCGCTAACTCAGTATCACCTTCTTTGCGTCGCTGAGTAGTATCCACATGAAACGCAACATCACAAAGCCCTGCTCCTGCAAGTTTTGTTAATAACTCACGGCTAGCAGCAATACCGTTGGTAAATAGTGCCGGATAAAGCCCAATATCACGTGCGTAACGTACAATTTCTATTAGCTCTTTATGCTTGCGTAGTGTAGGGTCACCACCGGTAATTTGTACATGTGTGCCTGCACCATAATACTCATACACTTGATCTAGGCGCTTATAGACCTCTTGTATAGGGATATCCTTAACTGATTGTGAGTTCTCAGATAGATAACAGAGGGTACAATCAAGGTTACACTTTTGAGTAATTTCAACTGCAACACAGCCAATGGTATGAATACGACCTAATACCTGGTTGGGGGTATACAGTTGGCCCATACGCTTGGCAGTCAACTTCAGTGCCGTTTCTCTATCGCCCCCGGGGGGTTCTGGTGTAGAGTGCGATGGCTTTTGAGAACTATTCATTTTAACCTTGGTTTTCGTTATTTACGGTAAAGGTGGGCTATGCGTGCATTATTAGAGAAATTTTATAAATTTGATTCTTATAAGTTGTTAAAGCCGTGCGTAGTCAGTTTAACCCTTGTGGTTGCTGGTAATCTTTCAGCTCAGGAAACATCGACCGTACAATTTCATGGCCTTGTACAACAGGTTTTTCAACAACCTTATAATGAACTCCCTCAGTTAGAAGTATCGTCAAAAAAATTTGGCAAAAAAGGCGATAACCCCAAAAATCTTTTATTTAAAGCAGCTAAACGAACATTGTCAGACGATCGTAATTGGCTGCCTTCGGCAACTGAGCCCAAACTTTTCAATGCGAATGGCATATGCTTTACTGGCAAATGGGTAATTGATGCACCCTCGGACTATACAGGGCTTTTTTCACAAAATACTCACGTAAATATACTTGCAAGGGCGTCGGTAGCGTTGTCTGGTACTAAACAAAAGCACAAACGAGCCTACGGCCTGGCTGTCAAGATCTTCGACAAAAACAATGAAAAAAGTTCGAATTTATTTGTTATGCACTCCATGGCGGGAGTAAAAACCAACCATGTATTGGATCTTGAGTTAGACAATCATCCTGAGCTCGGTGGGCTACCTTCTGTTTCAAAAATTCCAATTCTACTTAGAATTAGCAAAGACCTAAAACGTGCAGATAAAATGACCGGGACTAATGAGCCGGAATTAAATTATCGTTCAGTGGCTTCTTTAGCGCGGCTCAGCAATCGCAGTACACACGTAGTCTCACCAACATGGGTAAAAATCATACCTAAAACTCTGCACAGAGAAAACCAAAATGACTTTAGAGATGAGATGTCTACAGAGCGTTACCCTGGCGGGAAAATCGAGTATACGTTACATGTAGCCAGCGGTGATAAGGACAAAAAAGATAAAGCCGTCTGGGTGGCCCTGGGCCTTATGACTTTAGAAAAATCGGTAGTTTCTGAAGCTTGTGATATTAATCTGCATTTTGCGCACCCGAAAAACAATGAAAAAAACTGACTACACCAGCACTTGCAATAAAGCTTATGGAATTCCAACCTGAACAGCCCACGGCAACGGTAACTAGTCAATTTATTTCGCAGAATTTCACAT
>JALZUX010000421.1 GCA_023301405.1 Granulosicoccaceae bacterium
TGGTTCTGGGCGGTCATCTAGCTGATCAGACAGTTAGACCTTACTTTAGTTTAGTGAAGGCCTCATTGTGTTGATCTTGCACATAAAATGCCCGGATAAAAGAATCTGCAAAGGTTTTCGTACAATTTATCAGCGCATTGCTCAATAAAAACAGGTCGTATCACGCAAGGCCAAGATTGTAATGGACTCCAGGTGGGTGTCAACAGGCACTTTAAGAATTTGTGCAGCCTTGCAATAGCGCTGTTGATCAGAGTGGTTTTCATCGGCAAACGATGGCAACTGCATTTCCGATTCTTGGCGTTATAGAAAATAGCTAGTTTAGTGCCGTTAAAAATTCACGTGCCGTTTGTGCGGCCTCAGTATAGATATCGATGCTGAGGGTGCGAGTTCGCTTTAGAATTTTGTAAGAATGATCACCAGTATCAAGCCAGTGTACCTTATGGGTGGAGTTAAGCTTGTCGACTTCCTGATTTAGCAGTGACTGATCAGCCATTGTGTCTCTGGTTCCATTCAAAAAAAGCATCGGTGTAGTGACTTCGCTAAGGTGCGCGGCTCTGTCTGTTGACGGCTTGCCCGCTGAATGTAGGGGAAAAGAACATAGAATCATGGCGCTGCATTGTAGTTTCTGTTCTGCTACTGCGTGTGTTGCCATGCGGCCGCCAAAACTATGCCCGCCTATTAATAAGGGTAGTGGCAATAGTTTTTGTAGGTATGTGGCTGCATCAATGATGCACGTGGTTGATACCAGTTTTGAGTCAACACGGTTACGCCCGGCTTGTTTGAACGGAAAGTTAAATCGTAGAGTGGCGATGTTTTGTGCTTGAAATGCTTCGGCAAGTGCAGTCATGTGGGCGTGGCGATGATCGGCACCTGCTCCGTGGGCAAGTAGCAACGCATGAGTCGGGTTTTCAGGGGTGTTTAGCGTGGCTGATAATTCGATTTCGGCGGCGTTGATGGTGAATTGCTTTTCTGGCATGGGCCTCTCCGGCGTATTCTGGTGGATAGACAAAAGATATCATCAGGGGCGCTACATGGCTTGGCAATAGTTGTTGTTCAATTGCTCTTGAGGCAGAGGTAATTGGACTTTTTGTCACCGGTGGCAAAATACAGTGGACAGTATGCTGTCAACGTGTGCGCGGTATAATAAAAAAGTCTGTCACCGGTAGGTCCCGATATGCAACAAAATTTCTTGCTCGAGGAAAAACGCAAAGCCTTCCGTAGCTTGCACGACGCGGAGGGTCTGTTTGTTATTCCTAATCCCTGGGATATCGGTACGTCACGAATTCTTGCCAGGCAAGGGTTCAAGGCGTTGGCCACTACCAGTGCAGGGATGTCTTTTGCGCTGGGTATTGTAGAAGGCTCCGGTTCACTGCAGCAGACGCTGGATCACTGTCAGTCTATTGTTGATGCCACTGACTTGCCGGTATCTGCAGATTTGGAAAATGGCTACGGTGATTCACCCGAGAGTGTTGCGCGTTGCATTCAGAAAGCCGCAAGTACCGGGTTGGCGGGGGCCTCTATCGAAGATCACACCCGCCACCAGAAAAAACCGATTTATGACTTCGGTTTGGCGGTTGAAAGAATTTCTGCTGCGGTTGAGGCGGGTCGTGATGTCTCTGAAAATTTTGTACTAACAGCACGCTGTGAAAATTACTGTTGGCAGCGGCATGATCTTGATGACACGATAAAGCGATTGCAGGCCTTTGAGGTGGCGGGCGCCGATGTTCTATACGCTCCGGGTCTTCCTGATCTGGCCTCCATCGAAACGGTTTGTTCTTCAGTAACTAAACCAGTCAATGTGGTGATGGGTATGGCTGGGGCTTTGTTTACGGTGGCTGAACTGCAGCAGGCTGGTGTGAAGCGGGTGAGTGTTGGCTCGGCGCTGGCGCGGGCAGCGTTTGGTCGCTTTGTGCAGGCAGGTGCGGAAATTGTTGATCACGGCAGTTTCGGTTTTTGTAAGAAGGCAATCGGCTTTGCAGAGATGGATGCTTTTTTTGAATAATCGCTTTAGTATTGTGCGCCCCTAGGTTATGTTTTGCGATGCGAGAGCGCAGGCCTTCTGCATTAATATTGGCGGTAGGCGGGGGTTATGCAATATAAAGTGTATTTAGGCACTGTTGATGCCTGAATAATATTAAGCTTTGCATATCAGTTGAATGTTACGAAGAATGAGAAATGTTATCTCTTTATTTGGCAAGGCCATTGTGTGGTCGGGTCTGCTGGGTAGTTTGCTAAGTGTCACCTCGGTACTGTCGCCTTATCATCTATTTTTTGATTTGTTGTCCAATTTCCGTATTCAATACATTGCTTTGATCATTGGTGTGCTGCTGGTTGCGTTGTTATCGCAGCGACCAGTGATAGCTTCGATAATGGGCATTTGCTTGTTGGTTCATGTGGTTGATGTTGCACGGGCATGGGTGTTACCGTCTGAAAGCAGGGTGGCAGCTGGCCCCGTCATCAGAGTGATGGCCAGTAACCTGCTTGCGTCCAATACGGCGTATGAAAAGCAACTGGCCTACATACGGAGCATTGATCCGGATATCATTGTTTTCCCTGAGTACACACAGGCTTGGGAGGCTGCGCTAAGTACAGCTCTTGTTGAATACCGTTATCGCATAACCGCGCCAATTGATAGCCCGTTTGGTATTGCTTTATACAGCAAGTTTCTACTGACAGACCAAAAGACCACCTACCTTGAACATCCGTCTAGACCA
>JALZUX010000422.1 GCA_023301405.1 Granulosicoccaceae bacterium
GACGTTTACATCCTAGCGGTGATTGAATACCCATCTCGCTATGATTCAATGATGTACACAGACCTTTAGGAGATTCCTGATGCGAGCAATCATCTCGATACTCTCTGTGACTCAGTATCCGTCGACAGCCACATTTTCACACATCTTGGCTCGAGGTCTACATGCCGTGAAAAGCAGATTCTGGGTAAAATGGAGAATAAACGCAGCATCACCCCACTTAATACCTATCGGAAAGATAGTACCCGCTATCGACTACATTTGATGCGGTAATCCGGTTCAGCAGGTTGCTACTTTGTGGTTCTAACAATGGCTTAGTCAAGCCAAGGTTTTTAACGTTGGGAGATTAAGAAACTCAATTAGTTTTCGAGGTCTGCCCAACTTAAACCTCATAGATTTACAATCGAAGCGTGAGCGTCATCCTGTTGAATAGGAAACAGCAAAGCGTAAAACTTAGCAATACCATTAGGAGTATTTGTGCATAAATCTGTCACCAAAATGAAAAGGTGCAAGGAATCCGAAAGAGCTGTCCGGCAAGGTATCGGGGTACCGAAGTTGCTTGTTGGCCTCATGGCACTACTGTGCACCAGCGGGCCTGTGCTTGCTGCGGAAACCCGCACAATTGTCGCTGACCCCACATTGGGTGCCGGACCGATACATCGCTGGCTGCTTGGGGCCGACTATCGCGATCTCTGGGCAACCCCCGCTGAGATTGAAGTACTTGACTTCAGCACTGAAGCTGGTGGGCTCGAGCCGTTGTTTCGAGTGGGAGGCGCTCAGACCTTTGGACTCGCATTAAAAGGTGCCGACGGCAAGAGCTACACGTTTCGCAGCTTGGTAAAGAACCAGGATCAAAACCTACACGAATCCCTAAGAGGCTACGCGGTAGGCAAGATTTTCCAGGATCAACAGGCCTCGCTGCATCCAGCAGCCACCAGTATGGTTCCACCGCTGGCTGAGGCAGCAGGAGTCTTTTACAATACCCCTCGATTGGTTGTATTGCCTGATGATCCAGCTCTTGGCGAATTTCGTGAGCTATTCGCGGGCCGGCTTGGCACGATAGAAGAATTTCCAACACCCGCCGCTGACGGCTACGCTGGCTATTTCGGCGCCACTGAAATCATCAAATCATTCGATATCGTGCCGCAAATACTTGCCAGTCCAAGTAATAGAATAGACGCTCGTGCTCTGTTGCGGCTTCGCTTGTTTGACTTTTACCTGGGTGACTGGGATCGCCACGCTAACAACCACCGATGGGCAAAGATCCCCGGCAAACCAGATTGGCAGCCCATTCCAGAAGATCGTGATCAGGCCTTTGTTGATTTTCAAGGCTTATTGCCTGCGTTGGCCCGTCCGTTTGAGCCACGCCTACTTAGATTCAAAGGGGACTACCCGAGCAGCCTGGGGCTTACCAGTCAGGGCTGGCCGATCCATCGATGGTATTTAGCTGAACTTGATCGGGACGTCTGGATCGAAATTGCCAACGACCTACGTGACCGAATCACAGACGAAGCAATCGATGAAGCTGTAAGCCTGATGCCCGAGGCTTATGTTGAGCTAAGTGCTGCCAAACTTGCAAGGATCCTGAAAGAACGGCGCGACAACATACCCAAAATCGCTGAACGCATCTATCGCTATACCACAGCAGAAGTTGACGTTCAGGCAACAGAGCAAGCCGAACGTATCGATCTGCGTGACCTTGGAGAGGGACAACTTGAGCTAACCATGGCCCTGGCCACTGGCGAAGCCCCCTACTTCAAGCGTGTATTTAACGCAGACGATACAAAATCACTGCGAGTTTACCTTCGTGGTGGTCGAGACACGCTGGTGTGTCATGACCTGAACGGCGGCTCAATCAAAATAGACATTATAGGCGACAGTGCCGACGACACTCTGCAAGACTGCAAACGCGCAAACCTTCGCGTTACTGAAGCAGCAGAAATCGAGGAGCGCAAGACCAAGCTGCGTATCTCGCCAAGTCCATTGGAAAAAGTAGGCTTACCAAGCCTAAACGTGCCTCCCGAGTCCGACCGACCGCAAGACTGGCGCTCTAACATTACGCCAAACTACATCGTTCGTGCAAACTCGGACGACGGATTAGTATTAGGCGGTGGAGCCACCTTAACCAGATATGAATTTGGTAAAAACCCATTTGGCCAACGCCACACGCTTACTGGCGGAGTATCTGTAACACGTGGTGAATTTGAAGCCGCCTATGCAGGTGTATATCAACTTTGGGATCCCAAGCTTCGGTTGTCATTTGATGCCAGCTATTCCAGCATTACACAAGCCGATTTTTTTGGTTTTGGCAACGATACTTCTGATGACGGTGATAGTGATTTGTTTGAAACCGAACAGATTCGCTCTACTATAACGCCGGGTCTGAACTATATCCTGACGCCCAAACTCCACTTTTTCTCTGGAGCCGGATTCAACTATAGCTCACTCGAAGACGACGAAGACACGCTGCTTACCAACGAGGCACCGCTTGGTGTCGGCGACTTCGGCTGGCTCAGCCTGTTTGGCGGCATTGACTACGATACCCGCGATCGCACCGTGCTCAACGCCCCTGGCCTGCACATTCGCCTCAAGGGCAGCCACTCTCCTTCAGTCTGGGATGCCGATGGGTCTTTCACCTCTGTTGATGGTGAGATATCAGGATTCTATGAAGTGGGATCACGCTCTCTGCTGGCGTTAAGAGCCGGTGGCAGACATGTCGCAGGGTCATTTCCATTCCAGGAAGCCGCTTATATCGGTGGCGCTGCAAATGTTCGTGGATTCGATCGCAATCGATTTGCCGGTGATGCTTCTGCATTCGGCAACGTCGAGTTAAGGCACACACTGGGCGAAGCTTCTGCTTACGTGGCAAGAGCCGAATATGGACTGTTTGCCTTTGTTGATTTCGGGCGAGTATTCCTGGATGAAGAAGACGACCAAGACGACCTTCATACCTCCGGCGGTGGTGGTCTTTCGATCGCAGGTCTGGATCGGAGTTTTCTGGTGTCACTAGGTATTGCAGTGAGTGACGAAAAAACCTCAGGTGTCTTCAGTGCTGGCTTCAGCTTTTAAGACATACATAAAATAAAAGCATGTGACCGCTAAAGGTCTCAAGGAGCGATAGCGCGTACACACACAATTAGGTATGTGGCGCGCTATCACCCTACTCGCAAACGCAACAATTTGTTCCGTGCGATCAGTTATCCGTTCGCCATAATTGCTGCAACAGAGCAAATCACCACAGTCGTTCAGCTTGTAACAAAAACTAGCAACAACCACTGCGGCTTAAAACCGAATACAAAACGAAAAAAGGCACAACCTAAGTTGTGCCTTTTTTTTGCCTGACTGCTCGTCTATATGATACTCGGGGGGGGAACGAGTTAATTGTAAGAATGTCTATGTTTATAGTTTCAACGTGTATTCACGCGCCATTGTTAAAAGAGCAGTGTATCTATTAACCATCAGATGAAACTATTCTAAGACCCCATCATGCTGCTGATCAAACCTGATCAGGACCAGCCATTGGACACCTGACATATTACCTTAGAACGTGTGACCCACTCTTATCAGAAGGCCCTGTCGGCTGGCTTCGACAGCAATTGGCGGCACAGCAGATTCGCCTTCCGTCACAATTGATTTGTAGAACGTTTTCACAGCGAAATTGCTTAACGCCGCAGAAACAAGAACATCAACCGGAAAGTGCTCCTGAGCTTCAACTCGCGCCCAGGCTACAGCAGCTGCACTGCCTAGTGCTCCCACTTTGATTGATTTTCGCAGCCATGGTTTTTCAACATAGCCATTTAAATTTTGCTCTATCAATATTGCTGAAGAAAAGGCACCGCTCGAATGCCCTGACGGGAAGCTTTTGTCATCTCTGTCATTGGGCCGACGACGTTGAACGGTTCTTTTTCCAGCTCCAACAATACCAGCCACTGTGCCAAAAGCCAGCGCATTTGCCGCAACACGGCGCGTTGGAAATACTTGGTCAGGAGATGAGCTTGGCGTAAGAATGCTAGAGATAGCCATGCCGGCCACCAGTGCATTTCTTAGATCATCACTGGTGCGCCGGGCACTATTCTGACTGCCAAAAACCGGCGTGTTGTCTGAAGCCCACTCTGAAAGTGTTTCGTCTGACCCGGTCACAAGAAGCACAGCAGCCGCCGTTAACGGTATCCAGGTTGCCGGCTCGCGGGCCGATTCTGCTGCGATACCAACAATTCGTTCCATTGGGGGCATTGTAGATCTGATACTTCCGCAACCAGTTATCATGGTTAGGACTATTGCCATACCAGGCAAAACCAGAAACAACGACGATCGCTTCATAAATTATCACCAAGGTTACATTCAACGATAATAAATCCCCTTTGTAGTGATTGGTTATCTGGTGCCAAGTTCATTGCTTTCATTTTACCTTTTTACTCGTTGATGAATGCTATTTACTGCAGATTATTTTATTGGAATTGTACAACTGTGTTCATGCCTATTGTTAATAACAAGCAAATCTATAGGGCTAAAATATTTACTGTATTTACAGGCTGAACAACTTGCTCTGGCCAGTACTCACACTGACGGGCGCACCCGTTTGTTGAGTGTTGAAAAGTAACCAATTTTCGCCAATGGGCTGCTTTATTGAAGCTACCGGGCCGGAAGCCAGTGCAACAAACTTCACACCGAGCAACCATCGTCGCCGCTGCAGAGACCAGCCTATTAACAGTTAACTCTGCTTCTGTTTTTTCTGTGGCTTACGCCCCTACTTCCCGTCTAGCCACATTCACAAACTTTAGCGTATAGTTTGCCTTCGTCATCTGCCTATCCGAACATCATAACGTAAGCCTACTCTAAGGGCCATTAGTGCATAAAGCTCGCCACTGACTTTCCTGCATAACCGACAGTACTAGATCGATGTCAAGAGCCTATGCTGAAGAACCTTAAGCAGTTCAAAACCGTTTGCGGATACACTAGGCAAGGTTGGAGATGCTGCTAACAAGCAAACTTTAACAGCGGCTCAAGCATTCATTATCTTAGTAAGCAAAACTTAAGAGCAGCTTAAGATTGGAATGTCTGCTTCGGCAAGCGCGTCTTAACCAACCACTTTACAAACTTATTTATTACGTAGCAAAGGCTATCCGACTTCACTGATCGGTATTCCTTTTGCGATTGCGCATTATCACAAACCTTAATTACACTGTGCAGACTCTCAGCCGTCTTTTTTACTATCAAACTCGGCAAAATCTACTCCGCGCTCGGTTGAATAGGTTCGCATAGTACGCAACGTATCCACAGCGCCAGTCAAGTTCTCGGCAACCGAGCGCATAAGACTAGACGCTACCATCGCATCGTTCTCGATAACCGCCATCAATTCTTTGGCGCCAATGCGCAGGAACGTACAGTCTTCTGTGGTAACAAGGTCAAGAGACCTCCGCTCCTTTAAGATTACTGATAGATCGCCAATTAATCGTCCCGGCACAATCTCTGAGACCAGCCGTGTTTCGCCATTGGCCACCGGCCAATACAGACCAGCAAAACCTTTAACACACAGATAAGCGGCGTCTGCGGTTTCATCCACCGCAAATATTTTCTGTCCAGCTTCGGCTTTGTACCACTTTGAGCCAAATGCCAACAAACGCTGCTGCTTGCGATCTAGCTTGCCAAACAACTTGGTTTTAGCGATTGCGCTGATCTTCCGGTTAAGATCCTGACGAGCATCGATATCCTCTGGGCCCTCTTGTGCGACGTCATCGTCA
>JALZUX010000423.1 GCA_023301405.1 Granulosicoccaceae bacterium
TTTATGACGCCGACAACGGCAAGCAAACCAACCGCTGCCCAAGGCGAAAAAACTCCAAACACGGTACCTTGCTGTGTAACGGCAAAGTACGCCTAACTAAAACAACATCATCTACGCAAACTGATACCGCCAGTGCTGCAGATAAACTATCCGTGGATGAAGTGTTTTTGATGAAAATCGTAGAACGTGAAAGCAGCAAGAAATCAAGCCATATTTCCTTCACGTTAACTAACGTACAATTAGGTGATCGAAAGTGGCACACAGTAACTGCTCTGTACATCTACAGGCCCAAAAACAAGCAGTACTCACTAACGTTAAATACTTTCGGCTGCTGGCCTGACTGCCTTGAGCAATGGCCTGCATGCCACACAACTGCGATTGACAAAGAATCCGGAATGCAAAAGCTGGCCATTCACCTTAACCCTAAAACAAAAAGCCATTGCCCGTATGATTCCCTGCTGAGCACAGATAAAAAGTTAGTCAACTCGCTTTGGAGTAACTTACCAGCCTTCTACCAACAGACTAAAAACAGCCCGAAGTTAGATAGACAGAATATACACAAAGCGCATGAAGCATGGTCTCTACATATAAACAACATTGAAAAAATTTTCCAACGCAAACAACAGCGTGGCTTCGATAGCAGCGTATCCCCGGCAAACTTAATAATCAGCGCAGAATACAGCACGCAGCACATTACCAAGCCGTACAATCCTGCAAAACCACTTGTTGCCCAGCGTACTGCAATACAACAGCAACAAGACATGAAAGTTCTGATTGCTAACAACCCAAATGCTAACCTGGGCACGTTACTACTCCCCGGCAGCCCCACCCAAAATACTGATATGCTTTCATTGCAGGATGTACTGACAGACTTGGCTTACCAATTAAAATAGGTGATTTCCATGAATCGCAGAAAATTAGTCCAACTAATGGGTACTGCCGCATTGCTTCCGGTGTTGCCATTCAGCCTCAGCCAGGCCAAACCTTTTAGCGGACGCCGGGTGATACTGCTAGAGCTGTCAGGTGCTAATGATGGGCTGAATACAGTGGTGCCGTTTAAGGATCACCGCTACCACGAGTTGCGACCTACTATTGGCTTAAAGGAACATCAGGTTATTAAACTTAACAGCCAGTTTGCGTTGCACAACTCACTAAAACCAATCATGCCACTATGGGAATCCGGTGAATTCGCAGTGATTCACGGGTTGGGATATCCACAACCCAACCGATCGCACTTTAAATCAATTGCTTTGTGGGAAACCGGCGGCGACGGTAACCGCGGTAACAGAGCCGGCTGGGCGACACATGATCTTGAACACGCTTACGCCAGCAGCGAACTAGACGCGCATGGCATTGTGCTTGGTGGTGGTATGGGCATTTTTTCCAGCGGCGAAGGTAACTGGTTATCAATGAGCTCGGTTGATCAATTCGACAACCTGCAAACGCCTGCCACTAAAATCACAACATCTAATAACCCAGCGATGGCTATGTTGCTTGATAGCGCCCAAGTGCTGCAATCATCATTGACTAGAATTTCATCTAAGATTTCCAATCACAAGACACGCGTCAAAGTACCCGGAGGCCGCCTAGCCCAACAGATGTCACACGCTATTAACATCATCAATTCAGGCATAGATGTACCGGTTATCAAACTAAGTCTGTCCGGGTTTGACACCCATGAAAACCAGACCGGTCGACACCAAGCACTGTTAAGCCAAACAGCTAACGCCATAGCTGCGCTTAAAAAAGAACTACAAAAGACCGATCAATGGGATAACACCATTGTGATCACATACTCTGAATTCGGCCGGCGTGCGATACAAAACAAAAGCGGCGGCACTGACCATGGCACCGCCGCAGCACACATCATTGCGGGGGGCGCCATAAACGGCGGACTATACGGAGAGGCACCTGATCTTGGTAACCTTCTGCGCGGAGACCTGCAATTCACAATGGATTACCGCGCCGTCTATAGTCGACTACTAAGTGACTGGCTGAAGCTGCCTTCAGACAGCTTTGCAAGCTATGCTGATAATCGCCTCGATCAACTACTGGCGTAGCGCTAAAAACGCGACGCCACTCATCACATATGTGCCATTTGAACTATCGTTAGGTAAGATGCGGGCAAACCCCCTCACCGAGACACTCATGAACCAACCACCAGCAGATGCCGCTCAACGCCGCGCAGCACCAGCCATTGTGTGCTACCGCTCTGATCAGTTACCGGTCTACAACCCGGATCAATTCTCTAACGCCAGGCAAACGCTAGAAAAAACTAACGAAATAATAGTGCCTCCACGCGATGCCAACACCTTTACCGTACCAGCCGGACATTTTTTTAGAATTGTCAGTGTCGAAGGTTCGCAAGTTGGAGATCTGAACCTTTGGAACGCTGCTGACTTATCAGAGCGGTTTTTCAGTGGCAAAACCCGCCAGCTCCATGCATCCCACGTGAGCACCGGTGACCGGCTATGGAGCAACTTACCCAACCTGCGACCATTGGCAACCATCACTCATGACACCCTCGACTGGTATGGGTGGGACGAAGACGGTGCAGGCGTGCATGATGTTATCGGCACACGCTGCGACCCCTACACCAACTATCAGCTACAAGAAGTTGACTACCACTACTGCTGCCACTCAAACCTTACCCGAGCCCTTGCCGCCCAGCAGACTATCTCGTTAAGTCAAGCCGAGCCGCATATTCATGATGTATTAAACGTGTTCATGTGCACCGGGTTTACCCTTGATACACATCAATATTTCATGAAAGCAAGCCCGGTCAGGCCTGATGATTACATTGAATTTTTCGCAGAGATTGATCTACTAGGCGCACTCTCTGCCTGCCCTGGTGGCAATTGCGGCAGCAGTCACTCTGACGACTCCACTCCTTGCTACCCGTTAAAAGTTGAAATTTACAAACCGGCTGAAGGATCACTTGCTTACTGGACACCACCACCGGTAAACGGCTATAGCCGGTCTCATGGCGGGTAGATAAATTGCTATTAAACTTTGCATAGTCCTTTTGCGGTATTGCTATTGCCAACTGACCATTACAAAAAACAGCTTACCGCAAGAGTACAAGCACTCATTTTCAGTAAGCAACTGACGATAAAAGCACCACAGCAACAATGTAAAATTACAGAGCTAAGCCGTGGCCTATTTTCAATGACAGTCATAAAACCTACCTGTTGGCCGCTTGATCAATAACCCCGCTGAAAGAGCTGCACGGAACAAAAACAGACAGGCACGGGCGGCATTAAGTATCGGTGTGAGGGGTTGTACACCTGATCACTCGAAAATTATATCTACGCAGCCCGTTTTCAGAGCCAATACATCATGGCTCTATAAATATAGCGTTTTGTGACTCCTTAGGGTGCGTCTGTCTTGCCAGGTTAATCAATGATTGTCGGGTAGCGGTTCGCGTGCAACACACACGGGTATCTGAGCACGCCCCCCCCCGCTATGGGCGCGACAGCTGTGCTCTGGATAATCATCTAAAATTTAGTCAAGTTAAACGGCGCGACGTCACACAACATTAGACGATCAAACAAATGAATGGACTCATCAGTCCCCATTACGGCACCGACTGTTGCAAGCTCAGCCGCACGAGTTCCGCCCAGAATCAATGACCCCAGCGCCACTGAGTCAAGCGCGACCAAAAGCCCTGCGTTGGTGCTTCTGTTTACGTCAGTGACCTCTTCCATGTTGGCGCTGCCGTTGTCAACGGTAAGCCGCCAAGCTTTGCATAGATGCTTGAAGATAGGATCACAGTAGTCAATGATCACCTGACCTTCGACCCCGTAACTTCGATTACAAAAAAGTGCTGGCAGGTCCAACGGACGTAGCCACATCATATCAAGCCGCGCCTGCTGCCACAGTTGCCGTGGATCAGCCATGTAGTGGCGCACAGCCGGCCGTACCGGGGCAAGCTCCCAGATCAGTTCGCGGGCCATACCGATAGATGCCATATACTTAATTAACGCTACCTGCGCCTGTGGCTCAAGCGTCACTATTTCACTGACTTTGCAAACACTGTGAACCCGGCCGTGGCCGGTGGCTGTTTCAGCCTTGGCGTCCATTTTATACAACGCGTACCCACAGGCATTGACGTTAGCATCATAAGCCACTGCTACAAACTGCGGGCCCCGGCCAAACCAACTATCGGTATCATCACTCAGGATCTGTTGCCACCAATCATCATCCCGATCAATTCCGCCGGGCTGGGTATTAACTGCTTTTTCATGGATGGGCAACAGTATCGAAATCGCCTGCGCGCGATCGTGTATTAAACGTATGGTGAATTCATCAACCAATCCAGTTGGCACAGAAAACTCTCGCACCGGTAGTTGCCATTGCACCATCTCTGTCGCCATGCCGTAACCAAAGCGTTGATACAATCCGGACTCCGACGCCATCAGCACTGATGCAGCATCACCAAGCGCCAATGAATTTTCAAGGTGCGCCTGCATCATGTGCCTCAGGCCGCCCTTGCCCTGTGAAGGCGGGCTAATACTAACGCCCCCCAAACCGGCCACAGGAACCCGTGCGCCGCCCGGCATAGACAGGCCGAACTCATAGGCAAAGCACCCACCGAATATTCCATCGTCATCACGCACCGCTAGACGCCTTTCAGCTGGCCTGAGATGATCGCGTGCGCCGATATCATCCGCTGTAACAGCCGACCCGAAACCATCCTCAATGGCGCGATGTACGGCCGGCCACTCGGCCAGAGACGGGCAGAATACTTCTACTTTATCAGGCATGTTTTCACACTAGCAATCAGTTTGGACGCGTGGCTACGCTATCAGTCCTGAAGAATAAAATCACTACCTAATCGTCTCTTAAACAAGAACGACAAGAAACTGAACAAGGCATCGCAATCGCGCTCTTCTTTTGCCCCTGCGCTATAGCGCGTAGAATCACTGAATACCCTTCACGCGGAAATAATTTTAGGCCTGTCATTCGACAGGGTCGCCAGTGCTCTTTTAGGGAACTACGTGTGAGTGACACCAGCTAAGCAAAATCAGAATAGAAAGGGCGCTCGACACAGATTTACACTACTATGATAGCCAGTCGAATAACCACCACAATCAAAAAACCTTCTATCGCTATGACAGCTAACCCCCCAAGAAATATAGCGATCGTTGGCTGCGGCCCTGCAGGGTTATCATCCGCTATCGCACTTCATGACGGCGGTTTTAATATCACTATTTACGACCAATTCAGTCAACCCGGCCCGGTCGGTTCAGGGCTGATGTTGCAACCCACCGGCCTTGAAGCATTAGAAATATTTGGACTACGAGCAAACGCTGAAAAACTGGGACAGCGGATAGACGGCATGCTGGGGAAATTAGCACCAAACGGCAAAACAGTTCTTGATATCAAATACAGTACGCTGAGGCAAAATCTGTATGGTGTTGCGATTCACCGCGCTTCACTTTTCCATCTACTGTATTGCGCTGTCATTGAACGAAAAATCAACGTAGTAACCGACCGGAAAATCAGTTCACTTCGTTGGCACACTGATCAACGAATAACGCCACTTGATAACAATGGCCAGTCCGTTGGTCCGCCTGCTGACCTGATTGTGGACGCCAGCGGCGTGCAATCAACACTACTACAGTACGCAATCCGTGATCGAAAAGCATCGCAAGGTAATCACCAACCAGTTGGCAAGCCCCTTGAATTCGGTGCGTTATGGACAACCGTTAAACTAGCTGACTTTCAATTTGATCGAACCCTGCTTGAACAACGATACAAAAAAGCCAACATCATGATCGGTGTACTTCCCTGTGGCACTTTACCTGATTC
>JALZUX010000424.1 GCA_023301405.1 Granulosicoccaceae bacterium
TGGCTTTAAACTGCACTTGATAAACACACTGCACAAAGTCGCTTGATCAAGCAAGGTACGAAGGCCTTAGGTTGATTTCGTCTGATGGTGAATAGACACACTGTTATATTAACAATGATGCCCGCATGCATCTTTAGAACTACAACCATAGATATATCGTTCTAACCCACTTGTCGCCCAGTAAATTATGTAGGCTTAAGAGATAGAGCTAATTGGCGCGCACAAGTCTCACTCACTGTAGGTATGGCGTTGATAAGTAGCTCAACTTGTCTATTCCGCTGCAAAGACCATTAAGCGCTTCATCAGGTATGATTCTCTTTAAAAAAAACTTCCCGCACCAATTTCAACTTAGGCCCGGTAAACGTTGTGCTTATTCTCTTGGCTTTACAGTCTCAGTCAACAGGCAATACAGAGTGCCTACTGTAGTCGACACCTGACAAATTCAAACACAGGATCACTGACACTTTACCCGTCACTTGCAAAGTCACTATTCATCGAATGGCAAACAAACCTGCAACGCCCCCCTCAATATAAAACTTGCCTTTGCGATAAACACAAAAACACCTACTGAATGGCTAAGCGTATTCCCCAACCGCCATTCGAAAACAGCCGCCGCCTGACGGGAATATTTACGCCAGTACTTTTCCATAAGTTTGCATGAACCCGTTGCTTACGCGGCCAACTGAACGTCACTGACTTTCACTACTCTCTCCGGTGCAGTGAAAGGCTTAACCGGACAATTTTAAGGCTTTCTGACCTATTGATCAGGAATCCTGATCGAAGACTATAAAAATTTATAGGTTGTCTTTATATCCTAACTTTGCCACCCTATCTAAAACTGGGGCAAGAAATGACTGCGGCAAACCAAGGTGAGAACCCAACCTATTCATATTTAACTAACGCTGAACCACAACAAGTCAGGGACATCATTCGCCAGAACCGATATGCCGGTCACACCGCCGGCATTTGCGATGGCCTGCTGCAGTGTAACCTGGTGATTCTGCCCCACCATTTAGCCACTGACTTCCAAAGTTTCTGCCAGGAAAACAGTGTTTTCTGCCCCCTAACGGGACAATCAAGCGTTGGGGAATTTGGCATTGAGGCTTTGGGCACAGACATCGACCTTCGCACAGACTTACCGCTTTACAACATCTATAAAAACGGCGTTTTCACTGACTCTGTGCCAGACATCACCTCACTTTGGCAAAATGATTTTGTCGCGTTTGCAATAGGCTGCTCGTTCACTTTTGAACGCGCCTTACTAGGTGCCCGCATCAGCATGCGGCACATTGAACAAAACGTTACCGTACCCATGTACAAAACCAAGCTGCAAACAAAGCAAGTTGGTGCTTTTGGAGGACCGGCTGTGGTGAGCATGCGCCCCATCAAAGAATCTGATCTACAGCGTGTCAACGACATATGTAAACAGTATCCACACGCGCACGGCGCCCCTATTCACTCAGGTGATCCAGCGGATATTGGCATTTCAAATATCGATAATCCAGACTGGGGCGCGGCAGTATCTATTGCCGAAAACGAACTCCCTGTGTTCTGGGGTTGCGGTGTCACTAGCCAGGCTGCAATCGCCAACGCCAGCCCCGAGATCTGCATCACACACGCCCCCGGCGCTATGCTGATCACGCAGATCGACGAACTCTCACATTCAGATTGGAGGACTGCCGGACCTCTTGATGATTAAATTCACAGATACGGCCCAGGAGAAACAACATGAAAAAACAATTAGGTCTTTTAGCCCTTGCCATGGCAGCAGTTACCACCACCGCGCAAGCTGAAGAGCTTTCCGTCGTAGGAAGCTGGAGCGGTTTGCCACTACACAAATTGTACGAAAAACCGTTCTGGGATGAAAAAATGCCAGCCGCCAGCGGCGGTGACATCACCGCGACGCTCACCACCCACGATCAAATGGGTATCAAAGGCGGCGATGTTTTCCGCATGCTTGGTGAAGGAGTTTTTGATGTCGGTATGACAGTCGCAGACTATGCCGTTTCAGACACACCGGCACTTGAAGGGCTAGATGTTCCGCTGATCGCCACTGACGCTGCAGCGGCAAAGGTGATGGTTGAAGCAGCACGCCCACTCATCGACGACATCTACAAAGATGTATTTAATGCCAAGGTTTTAGGCGTTGCCCCCTATCCACCACAAGTGGTTTTCTGCAACGCAGAAATCGCATCACTTGCTGACTTAAAAGACAAAAAAATTCGCGCCTCTGGTCGCTTGACCGGCAAACTTTTAGAAGCCCTGGGCGCAGAGGCCGTTAGCGTGAGCTTTGGTGAAGTACCGGGCGCACTGCAAAAGGGCGTAGTTGATTGTGCCGTTACCGGCGCAGGATCTGGTTACAGCGCCGGCTGGTGGGAAGTATCAACACACTTAATGCCTATTCCACTCGGCGGTTGGGATCCCGTAGTCACGGCAATCAATCTGGATAAGTGGAACTCTCTAAGTGCTGAGGACCAGTCATTAATCGAAGCCACGGTCAAATCTGAACTTGAAGCACCAGCGTGGGAAACAGCTCAAACGGCACTTGCCACTGACGTTGCCTGCTTAACAGGCACCGGTGATTGTCCGGGAGAAAAACGTAACATGAACCTGGTCGCCGCCACCGACGCTGATGTTAAAACAGCTCGTGACATCCTTCTATCTTCTGTCCTTCCTGACTGGGCCGAGCGTGCCGGTGGTGACTGGGGTCAACGTTGGAACGACACAGTGGGTAAAGCCACCGGTGTTCAGATTCCACTTAAATAAGGCAACCACTGAACGATGAAACAACTCCTCTCGTGGCTTCAGCGCATGAACGAACGGTTAGCTGTTGCTGCGGGAGTGCTGTTATTGATCAGCGTTGCCGTCACATTGTTTGATATCATTGCACGGCCGTTTCAAATGTCGCTTGGTGGCACTGATGAACTATCCGGTTACGCGATGGCCATCGCCACCAGTTGGGGTATCAGCTATGCACTTACCAGCATGGCGCACGTACGCATTGATCTGCTGCGTGCACGATGTTCCTCTCGCGGGCAGGCACTTTTTGATGCCATCGCTATCTTGTCTCTTGCAGCAGTGGCTATAGTTGTTGCTTATCGGGTTTGGCCGGTCCTTGCTAAAACCATAAAATTTAATTCAACCGCAAACACTACCTTAGAAACTCCGTTATGGATCCCACAATCCCTGTGGCTTGCCGGGTGGATGTGGTTTGCCGCTTCATCAATCATCATTGCTATTGCAGTGATCAGCTATATTGCCTCAGGAAAGTTTAATGAAGTAAATGCCGTTGCCGGTATGCGAGGTGAAGCATGATTCTATTCACCTCGACTGGCTTGCTACTTCTACTAACGCTATCGATTCCTGTAGGCATTGTTCTATTTTTACTCGCCTTCGGCATAGATATTTTCTTCAGTCCGTTTCCACTAATGCGCGGGCTTGGGCAAATAGTGTGGTCGTCATCAAACAGCGCCACCTTAATCGCTATTCCATTCTTTGTGCTACTGGGTGAAATTCTGGTTCGTAGCGGCATTGCTCAACGCACCTATAAGGCGTTGGAAGCCTGGGTATCATGGTTACCCGGCGGCCTTATTCACGCAAACATTGCAACAGCCACTTTATTCTCTGCGACCTCTGGTTCATCAGTGGCCACTGCCGCAACCGTGGCATCTGTTGCTATGCCTCAAGCAGACAAACTTGGCTACAACCCGAAGCTGTTTTCCGGCGCTATTGCCGCTGGCGGCACACTAGGCATCATGATTCCGCCATCAATCAACTTGATTGTATATGGTTTTCTAACTGAAACTTCTATCCCGCAACTGTTTCTGGCAGGGCTGATACCAGGCTTGTTTCTGGCTGTTTTGTTCATGGTGGTCACTGCCATTTTATGTGCGGTTAACCCATCGCTGGGTGGCCCCGGCATCAAAGCCAATTGGGGGCAACGCATTTCAGGACTTGCTGATCTTATTCCCCTATTGGGTTTATTCGGCACTATTGTTGGCTCAATCTACGCAGGCTGGGCTACGCCAACAGAAGCTGCCGCTATCGGCGTGGCCATGGCATTTTTGATCTCTGCTATGCACAAAGCCATTAACCGCACCATGTTGATCGAAAGCCTCAAAGGTACGGTAAGAACAACAGCCATGATCATGCTTGTTGTTATTGGCGCCTATGTGCTGAACTTTGTATTAACGGCATCAGGCGTCAGCCGCGCGCTGCAAGAATTTTTGCAAAACCTAGGGATGGGAGCACTGGCAACATTGATGGTTATTGTTGTGATGTACATTGTACTGGGATTTTTCATTGAAACGCTGTCACTGATGGTGGCAACCATACCCATTGTTGTGCCTATTATTGTGCAACTTGGTTATGACAAACTTTGGTTTGGTATTTTAATGATCATCCTCGTTGAAATGGCCCTTATAACGCCACCGGTCGGCCTTAACCTTTACGTGGTGCAGGCGGCCCGTAAAAGCGGGCGCTTCTCTGACGTCATGATCGGCGTAATTCCCTACGCGTTAGCTATGCTGGTCATGGTGGGCCTGTTGATTTTATTCCCGGCTATCGCGTTATTTCTACCCTCTCACCTCTAGGAATTATTAACAATGAAATTTACAACCTTGGGTGAAGAAATAGAATTCACCATCGATCATTGCTATGTTGCCGGCTGGACCGGCCGTGACAAAGCGGCAGTTGATCATCACATTGAAGAACTGGCCGCCATTGGCATTGCTCCACCGTCAGCGGTGCCACTTTATTACCGCGTAACTAACACCCTACTCACACAAGACGCCACCATAGAAGTGCTGGGCGCTGGCACATCAGGAGAAGTAGAACCACTGTTACTACAAAAAAATGGTGAACTATGGATTGGTGTAGCATCAGACCATACTGATCGCGAACTGGAAGCACATTCTGTTGCTGCATCAAAACAAATTTGCCTAAAACCTGCGGCGC
>JALZUX010000425.1 GCA_023301405.1 Granulosicoccaceae bacterium
TACGCGGCTGATTCACTGCCTGCCCGCATCAGATGATCTCAGCCGAATTAAATCAGGCACACATTGCATGTATGCTGACGACCGTATCAAGCAAATCAACGGTCGGGGCACGTAATACAAGCCTTACCGTGACTGCCCTCGTTATTGCTGGTAAATTAAAGTGGACATGCCGTAGACTAACCCAGAGTGACGTGACAGCTGACAACACTGTTGCGAATAACAAATAAGCCCGGCCACAGTGGTCAGCTACTTTTAGAAAACAATTACAACATCACGTTGAATAACCAGGAACCACCGGAGGAATATCATGCGAAGAACCTTTCTAAAGACCCTGCTTGCAAGCACCATTCTGTCATTGAGCACCCTGGGCACCGCCAGCGCTCAGCTAACAGGTCAAGTGAACTACATCATTCCATTTGGCCCGGGTGGCGAATCAGATATAAGCGCTCGTTTCCAACAACCATTCTTCAAGGAAAAATTTGATCAAGACCTTGTGATCTCCTATCAGCCCGGCGGCGGTGGAGCAGTTGGCTGGGCGTCTCTCAACGGCCTCAACGCCGACGGACAAACGATCATGGGCGTGAACCTGCCACATATCGTGATCAAGCCTGCACAAAAAGAAGTCGGATTCACCACCGAAGGCCTGAATACGTTCCACTGGTTTCATTTCACACCGGATGCAATTGTTGTTGAAGCAAGCAGCCCGTACCAGACACTCCAAGACTTAATCGATGACGCCAAAAACAACCCAGGCGCTGTGACATTGTCTGGCTCTGGCAAAGCTTCTGCCAATCACCTTGCACAGATCAAGTTCGATAAAATGGCTGAGATCAAAACCACCTACGTGCCGTTCAAAGGAACCGGTGCCGCAGTAACAGCTCTTTTAGGCAAGCAGGTGAAAGCAGAATGGGGCTATAGCACCGTCGGCGCAACCCAAGGCGATGCCGTTCGTATGTTGGCAGTTGCAATGGAAGAACGTCACCCGTTGTTCCCCGACGTCCCTACTTTTAAAGAACTGGGCTTTGATATGATCGGCGGTGCGTACCGCGGTATTGCCTTGCCAGATAGCGCAAGCAAGGAAACTACTGAAATGTGGAGCAGCATGATCACCGAGATCAATCAGGATCCGGCATTCCGTCAAAAAATGATTGATGGCGGCTTCGCGATGCTAGATGTCGGCATAGACGACATGGACGAATTCATGAAAGCTCGCGTTGAACAGTACCTTGCTGACGCTAAGGCTGCCGGACTGATTAAGTAGCTGAATCTGAATCGCGTGATGCTTCATTCACGTCTCGAGTCATCATGTGTTTTTTTCGGATACCATAAGGAACTGCAAGTAACGCATGGACATCGGTAACTTCCTCGCGGCGCTCACTCCGCTGAACCTCATGTTTGCCTTGTTCGGCGTTGCAGCAGGCACGATCATCGGATCAATACCAGGGCTCACCGCCACTATGGCGGTTGCGGTCCTCGTCCCGATAACCTTCAGCATGGAACCAGCCTCAGCGCTCATCCTGTTGGGCGCAATCTATACCGGCGCTATCTACGGAGGCGCTTATTCGGCAATTTTGTTAAATACACCGGGAACACCTTCGGCTATTGCCACCACCTTCGATGGCTACCCAATGGCCAAGCAAGGCAAAGGTGATCTGGCCGTTGCACTGGCGTGTTTTGCCTCCGTCTTTGGTGGTCTTGTTGGTGCCTTCGCTCTACTACTTCTAGCGCCACCCTTGTCGCGAGTCGCATTGGCGTTCGGGCCTGTGGAGTACTTCTGGCTGTCTATTTTCGGCTTATCACTGATCGCCTCTCTGTCAAACGGTAACCTGGCCAAAGGTCTTGCCGGTGGCGCGCTCGGGCTTATTCTCTCTACCGTTGGTGTTGCCGAGGTCTCTGCAGACATCCGGCTAACGTTTGGCAGCCAAACAATGATTGGTGGCTTTGGGGTAGTAGGCGCACTTATTGGTTTGTATTGCATACCAGTACTGATCGATCTTGTCGCCGTACCCGACAGACATCTGCAAGTTGAAAAAGGCGTGCAGTCTGTAAAAATAATGCCAGCATTCCAGTTGGCAATGAATTCAAAATTTAATCTGCTGCGCTCTTCGATCATTGGCACACTGGTCGGGATATTACCCGGGGCTGGTGGGTCAGTAGCCGGCCTGGTTGCGTACTCCGAAGTGAAACGAAACGCTAAGCCCGGCCAACGCTTTGGGGAAGGTGAACCCGATGGACTTATTGCCACCGAATCAGCCAATAACGCAACAGTTGGTGGCGGCTTTATACCCACACTGGTACTAGGCATACCCGGCACACCGCCCGATGCCGTAATTCTAGGCGCGTTATTGGTACAGGGTGTACGCACAGGCCCTGCACTTTTTGAATCAGGTGGTGGGTCTATCGCCTACACCTTTGTCTACGGCTTATTAATCGCCACCGTCCTTATGCTACCTGTAGGGCTGCTTATTGGTCGCTATGCGTACAAGTCTATTGTTTCCATTCCCAAAGCTGTGCTGGTGCCCACGGTGGCCTTTATGACCATCATTGGCACCTTCGCGATCCGTAACAGCGTATCTGACGTCGCCATTATGATTTTGCTCGGTGTTTTTGGCTGGGTAGTGGGTCGCTTCGGCTTCGCCGCCTCGCCAATTGTACTAGGGTTAATTCTAGGGCCAATCGCCGAACAAGGTTTTGTGCAAGCCTGGATCATCGGCTCTGCAGTCGGCGATCTGCCGGGGATGTTTTTCGGTCGCCCCATAACTCAGGCGATTATTGCGTTTACCTTGCTATCGGTGATTTATCCCATTGTTTTAGCGCACCGGCGACAGCGCCGGGATACAAATCAGGAACACTTATCATGACAGCAAATACTGCCACTGGCCGGTACTCCGCCCTTGGCTCGCTGCTTGTCGCCGCATTGTTTGTGGCGCTTGGCGCCATAACACTATACGACACTTTATCTTACAGCGATGTTGACTCAAAAGTATTTCCCAGAGCAGCAGCAATCTTACTCATCATCGCCTCACTTCTGTCCATACTGCTCACATTACTTAAGCCAGTTGCCGATGAAGGATTTGGCGATGGCAGTTGGTGGCGACGCGCCATGTTAGTATGCGCCATGCTAGGTGCCTGCGCTCTGATGCCGGCTTTTGGATTTATCACTGCCAGTACCGCAGCGTTTGTAGGCGCATTGATCGCAGCAATGCACGACAAGTGGCAGTTACGCAGTGCCATTATCTATGGTTTTTCTGGTGCTATTATTGTTGGCGGTTTTTACTCGCTATTCCGCTTTGGCCTGAGTGTACCTTTGCCTTAGTTGGGGGATCTGGATAGCTGCATATTCTCACAACCAGTTTAGTTTTGGGTTTGAGTCAACTTGCAATGATGCTCTTTTTTAAAAATAACTGACGGCTTCAGCACTTAATATAAACCAATTTTCAGGCTGTCTACCCCTCAGGTTTTTGTGATCATGAATTACGTTTTTGCGCTTTAATTGCACTAACGTACGTCATCATTCGCTGCTTGATCGATCCGGCTGTTACCGAGTTAACCAGTGCAGTCATATCGCTATCGCGGGTGTCAGGTGTGAGC
>JALZUX010000426.1 GCA_023301405.1 Granulosicoccaceae bacterium
AAACCATTTTCTTTCGGTCGGATGAGTGGCGGGTGACGCTAGGCTTTTTTCACCGAGTAAATATTTTCGGAATAGATACAGATTATATTTTCCGGCTCTACTGTATAGGTTGGGTATCTCGATGATATCCTGAAGAATGTAATAGCCATCAAATTTCAGTAGAGGATTTGCGTTAAACAGTAACGTGGAGACGCTACCAATTAAGAAAGCCGATAATGCCGCATCTTTTATTACGCCCGGCTGTACCATGGTCCAGATAATAAAAGCGATAGCAGCGAAAAATAACTCGACGATCATGCCTGATGCGCCCACTAATACTCTTTTGTATTTTTCCCGAAAAGCCCACGCGGCTGATGCATCAACGTAGGGTACCGGTATCAGAACCAGAAGAGTAATACCCATTTCATGGACTTCGCCACCCCATGTTTTAACCGTAAAGGCGTGTGCAAACTCGTGAAACAGTTTCATTACCGGAAACAACATTAACGTCAGAATAATATTTTGTGGCGCAAAAATATCCTGTTTTAGAGTGCTGGTAAGTTCCTGGTAGTGAACTGTTAATAAGATGGTTGCAAAGCCCACAATCAACATCCACAAGAGCGCACCAGTTAATGAATATAGTGAACGAACTTTGGTGATAGTGCGATTGAGGAATTTGTCGGGATCAATAAGCGGAAATCGAAGCGCCAGAGGATTTAAAAATCTTTTGATGCGATTGTTATTTTTTTCAAGTTCGCTGCTTTTGAACAATTGTTCTACGTCTGCCGGCATGCCACTGAGTAGAACGTCAATATGGAACAACTGTCCCATGATGCTCAATATGTCTTCACGAGTCGGCGCGAACTCACCCATTGCGGTGCTGGTGGTTTGGTAGATCTCTTCAACAGTTTGTTCACCGTCAAGACGACCGACAAACGCGTAGGCGGTTTCGTTGAACCTGAGGTGTCGGCCTCGGGCGGCATCGCTAAGGATGTACCAGCGTGATCCTCTAAACTCTTGAGAGTGTGCGGCTACATGTTTTTGCAGCTGAGGACGAAGGTTGGCAACATGATTCCATTGCTCTGGAATCTCGGGGCTGTTGGGCTCATTGTCAAACGTGCTACTAGTTGGTTCAGATACTGATGTCATCGCAGTTACCAGCCCATTGACCAAAGCCAAATGCGGATACGATCTACCAGCTTATGGGTCCATATCCACAACAGCCTGCGTTCACCCATTTCGACACGCGCGACACCTTCCATTCCAGGGCGTAGTTGTGTTGAGGGATTGTTGAAGGTCGCTTCTACACGGAAGTAACTGTTGCCCTCGCCTGAGATCGCAACCGGTACTATTTGTTCTATATTGAATGGAATGGGGTCCCCGGGAATGGCGGAGATGACTACCTCGCCGATCAGGCCTTTGGTTATGCCGGCCATATCGCGCTCATCGATCTCGATTACTGTTCGATATTCCTCGAGTGGCGCTACCTCAAAAAGAATGTCACCAATATCAACAGGGGCACCCAATGATTGGCTTAGGTCACCCGTGGCGATATAACCGTCGTAGGGCGCACGTAAGTCGGTACGGCTAATCCGTTCTAGTGCCAGTGTTAATTCTGCGTCTATTTGCTCTGCTTTAGCACGCAAAATACTCAGTTCGGTGCGTGCCCGTTTTGCCAATGCTTCTTGGTAGGCTTTTTTGATTTTATTTTCTTCGCTTTGCCATTTTTTCAGTTCGAGTTGTAGTGCCCGATCATCGAGCGTTGCCAGCAGCTGACCTTCTGTTACCAGGTCACCGGCTCGTACGTTGGAAGACTTTATAAAACCGGCGATGGGTGATGCGACCACTTGTGATATCGCGCCCTCAATACTGGCTGGCGCGGATACTTGATAATTGCCGTTAAAAATTGAGCCAAGGAAGAGGGTGGCGCCAACGGCTATGCCAGCAAGTTTTAATTTCAGGTGTGTCGGTCCGAACAAGTTACTCAGTGTGCTGCGTGCGGCATCTCTGGTCTTTAACGTAAGAGAGCGTTCTTCAAATCTTTTTAATTCGATGACTGGTGCAAGTGCTGATAGTACTGACTCGCACCAGGCGATCGTGTCGTTGTCAAATGGCTTGCGGATGTCGCGTTCAAAGACAACGGCACCATAATATTTGCTTTGACCGCATAACGGTGCGGTAAGCACCGCGCTATTGTGATGTGAGACTAGATCACGATTGGCCTGGTTTATCCCGGCGTCTGTTGCGGAAGGCGTTGGCAGGCAGATCATTGTTTCCTGATCAAGTGCTTCCTCCATTGCTGCTTCAAGGCGGCGGATAAGTTGTGTTCTAGGGTCAAAACTTGATAAGTGTGAGATGCATTCTGTGCGAACGACTACGCCGCGTCTCATGCCAACGGTGACACGGTCACAACCCAGTCTGATCGCCAGTTGACTGGCTAGCTCCATGCACGCTTTTTTTGAATTAGAGTGATGCAATGTAGCGCCGAGTAATGACTGCGTAAAGCTGCTAGCCTCTTGCTGAATGCCGTCAGACAGTTGACTTAACGATTCAAGCCAGAAGCCGCCCCATTGCAGCAGTTGCAGCACAACATTTTGACGCGACTGTGGTCGCGGCGTCATTAAAAGAGCGACAATGGCGAGTGTGGTTTCCCCTTGTTTGATGGGGGTGGCAACAATATCGCCAAGCCGCCCGTTAGAAGATCCAAAATTCACTTCAGTGGAAGTGAAGGCGCGATCTGTTCGTTGCGCTTCAAGAGCAGCTTGCATCAGCATTTCAGTGCCAATGCCTGCGTTGGGCTGGATCGCCAGTGGTTGGCCGGACGGTGAGTACACACAGCCAGTGATGACATCGGCGATCATTTTACATTGCCAAATTAACCACCGGTTCGCCAGGTCGCTATTCAGCCCTTCATGTCGTACCGACTGCGACATGGATTCGTCATTACTGGGGGGGTACTGATGATTCAGTTCATGGACGTCGCCGCTTTGCAGTGATGCCGATGAATTGCTGTCAGCGTGTGGGCCATCTATAGCTGCACTCATGATAGAGACCGGCCAGTAGTTTGACTGCTATTCAATGTGTCGCGGTTGCTTATGACTGCGGCCTCGTTTGTCACGAAACTCAAAACGGCTTCGGAGCATCAAGTCCAGCAACAAGCGAACCAATGGATTGGTGGCTTAATGTCTTTTCACAATATTTGAGAGCTGCGCAGCAAAGCTGATGTCTTGAACAATCGAAAGTGAGTATCTGGCTTTGGAACTTAGGTCTGCTGAGGGACAGACTGTTGGTCAGCTATCGTGACCAATCCCGTGAAAAAAGAGCGACTTATTATTTCGGTTGATCAAAATAGCAGGTGGAATGTGATATTTGATGGCATGTTATGGATTGATGCTGAATTTATGTTTTGATGGCGGCAAAGTAGGTGAACACGGCAAGCTACTTGTAGTGTGCAACTAGCACATGGTTCCAGTAACCTCTGCATCCCCTAACATTGTTAATCCTCCCGAGAATCCGGGCACGTCAAAGGCGAAAAAAATGAAACGGCGACTCTGTGCAATAATAACTTCAATAGTCTTGTTAACCGGTTGTGCAAATACCTCAGTGCTAGAAGGGCTGGAGCAAGTGGCTGGTCAAGTACTAAGTGAATCCTCTGGCAGCGGTTTGTCTGTTACTGAAATTTCTCAAGGCTTGAAAGAAGCTCTGACCATCGGCTCGCAGCAAGTGGTTGGGCAGTTGGGGCGTACTGATGGGTTTAATAATGATCCGATTGCTCATATTCCGTTACCTAATGCCCTCAAAAGCGCGCGCGATGTTGCCTCAAAAGTAGGATTGGCTGGTGGTTTTGATTCTCTCGAGACGCGACTTAATCGGGCGGCTGAGCTAGCGACGCCAAAAGCACAGGCACTTTTTCTGGAGGCAATCCAACAAATGACGCTAGAAGATGCAAAGGGTATTCTTACAGGCCCCGATGATTCAGCAACGCAATTTTTCCGTGGTGCGATGGGAAGTCGTCTGTCAGCGGCGATGAAACCTATCGTTGATGACAGTCTGGCGCAGGTTGGGGCGGTTAATATGTTTAATAACCTTCTGACCAGCTACCGACGGATACCTCTGGCACCACCGGTTGAAGCTGATTTGACCCAGCATGTTGTGGATTTAGGGATGGATGGAATTTTCCACTATATCGCTGTCGAAGAAAAAGCCATTCGAGATAATCCGGTCAAGCGCACCAGCGAGATATTGCGCAGGGTATTTAGTAGCTGAAAAAAGCCGTTAAATTAACCGTTAGGAATGACACCGGTGCACACGGTCGGTGCCTGCCGTTGTTATTTTCAACTGGTGCTGGTGGTGATGAAGCGGTATTGCTAGAATTCCGCCGATCGTCAAAATAAATCATGTCGTTGCGTAGTCGATAAAGGCAGCAATTCATCTTAAGTCACAACAGGAGAACCGCAATGAGCGGTCAACAGGAATCTACCCCTTACATGATGTTTGCAGGGGTACTAGGTACGCTTTTGGTATTTACATTTTTGATTGTGATCATGGCCAAGATGGTCTCTCCCGCGTCGGACTCATTGAAAGACCCGCTGGTGGTGGCGCAACAGCAGGATCGCTTGATGCCGATAGGCAAGTTAAGAATCGCGAAATAGCCAGCAACATTGTTCATAATTTAAGGAAATTTTAATGAGTCAGCTTGACTTCAATTTTTACAAGCCGTTTCTCTGGGTGCTTGGTTTACTTTTAGTGTTTACATTCTTAATTGGAATGTTAGCCAATATGGTTTCACCGCCAACGGACCGGTCATCTGATCAATTAGTGTTAAACAGCATTAAAAAGCAGATATCGCCTGTGGGGCAATCCAGAGTAGAGCCTGCAGTAGAGGTTGCAGCACCGGTAGCAGCAGTTGAAGAAACTGTTGCCGCGGTTGAAGCGGAAGTAGAGGAAAATACTGAGAATACAGTGGCTGAAACGACGGACACTAATGGGGAAGCCGCTGAAACTGTTGCGGTTGCTGAAACTGAAGCTGCCATAGATGCCACTGAAACCGTTGCGGTTGGTGAAACTGAAGCTGTCGTAGATGCCACGGCAGCAGCACTTAGCGCTGAGATCCCGTTGAAGGTGAGAGCAGTGGTTGCAACCAACTGTGCCGGGTGTCATCAGGAAGGCGTTAAGGGTGCCCAACGAACCGACGATTCAGAAGCGTGGAGCAGCTTGGCTGCAAAGGGTCTTGATGCGTTGACGGCAAGTGTTATTAGTGGCAAGGGCGCAATGATGCCTCGGGCAGAAACAAGCCTCAGCGATGACGAGCTCAGTTTGGCCGTTCAGCACATGATTGCACAATCACTGGGTGATGAAGGCGACGCAGCCGCTCCGGCGGCCGCTGAACAACAGGCAGAAGCTGCCGTCGAAGCAGAGCCGGTAGCAGAGCCAGTAGCGGAAGTTGAACAGCCAACAGCGGTGGTAGCGGCTGGCGCCGTGCCAGCCAACGTAAAGACAGTGGTTGATACGGTTTGTGCCAGTTGTCATATCAGTGGAGTAGCTAATGCACCAAAATTTGGCGACAAGGCGGCGTGGGATGAACGCATGGCCGTGGGTTTGGATAAATTAGTGGCCAGTTCCATTGTCGGCAAAGGCGTTATGCCAGCTCGTGGTGGTAGCCAGTTAAGTGATTCTGAATTGCGATTAGCCATCGAGTATATGGTGGCCAAATAAGGCGACCTGCGGGCATTCTCTTCGGATGCCCGCAGTATTTGCTGCATTGCTTATTTGTAGCCGTCACTCGCCAGGGTGACTAAAGACTCAGTCAGTCTCGACGTAACCTGTCATCAGTGGCGATAGGCGTAGGGTAGCTTCGTACTATCCAAAAGGATGACAGAACAAAGGTGATAATTGTCGCCGTCTGCACCAGCAACGAAGCCCTTTCAGTAATTACACCAGCGCTAAGTGCGACAACCGCAACCAACAACGAAAACTCACTGATTTGGCCTAGCCTGACGCCAATCTCTCCGGCAATTTTTTTCTTCTCTTTTTCACGTCGTAGTAGCAGATTAAAAATAAACGGTTTGAGAAAAATCATGGTGATGGCAAGGATCGAGGCCGGCAGCAGCACTTGCGGCACTTTGGCAATGTCAAAGCCGGCGCCCAGGCCAAAGAAAAACATCACTAGAAAGAAGTCTCGTAGCGGTTTAAGGCTTTCCGCAATATAGCGTGCGATTGGGTTTGCGGCCAGGGTGACACCAGCGATAAACGCGCCGACCTCGTGGGATAAGCCTGCCAGGTGTGCAAGTTCTGCAAGGCCCATGCACCAACCCACGGTCAGCAGAAAAATGTACTCATTGATTTGATCAAACTTTTGAAACAAATAAGATAAAACATACTTTGAAGTAAAGTAGGCGCTGATGCTGATGACAGGTAACAAAATCAGCATGCCAGCAACTTTGAGGGCTGGCGAATCCTGAGTTCCCAGTCCTTCTACCAACAGTAGAACAGTAACGGCGATAATATCCTGAAGCAGTAAAATACTGATAATGATCTCGCCCATACGCTGATGATGTAACGCGCTGGTGGGCAATAGTTTTAAGCCGATAATAGTTGATGAGAACATCATGGCGGCGGCAATCACAGCGCTGTCGATCGGGTTGAAATCAAAGCACATGGCGATGACGAAGCCGCACAGGCCGAATGTAATGCTACTGAGAATTGTCACTACGGTTGCTTCGCGAA
This sequence comes from Granulosicoccaceae bacterium, assembly GCA_023301405.1. Lineage (GTDB taxonomy): Bacteria > Pseudomonadota > Gammaproteobacteria > Granulosicoccales > Granulosicoccaceae. Next base: position 6,706 of record JALZUX010000426.1, read on the forward strand.
GTAGTTTGATCAGTTCATCTGGCTCCAGATTCAGCCCCAGCAAAAACAGCAGAAATATAATGCCAACGGTAGCAATGTCGTCGATCATTGAAGGGTCTGAAATCAATCCCAATGCATGTGGTCCAGCCAACAGGCCAAGAGCAATGTAGGCAATCAATACAGATTGACGGGCGTACAGTGCCAGGGTGGCTGCGACAGCACCACCAGTGAAGATTAGAAAAACGGTGTAAAGGACGGACTCTTCGTTCACGATCTACGGGCTCTACGGAATGGAGATAAATATGTCATGGGGCGGACGGCCACCTGAGTGATTGTCTGACAACAATGATCGATTGCGGTCGCGGTGGTTCGAGAACCCTCGCAACGACCCTAGTTCCCGGACAGCCACCAAGGTGACTGTCCGAGAACTATGATCTACTGCGGGCGCGGTCTTTTGGCCAGCTATTACGATCGATTTCGTTAAAGAAGAATGACTATTCGCCTCAATCGATCGAA
>JALZUX010000427.1 GCA_023301405.1 Granulosicoccaceae bacterium
GCGGCGTCCGGGTACTCGACGTAGGTATACAAGCATCGACGGCGCAACGCGTCTGACAAATCACGACTGCCGTTCGAGGTTAAAATAACCATTGGTTTCGATACCGCTTCAATAGTGCCTAATTCAGGAATTGACACTTGAAAGTCTGACAAAATCTCTAGCAAGTAAGCTTCAAATTCTTCATCGGCGCGATCAATTTCATCGATCAACAATACCGGCGACACTTGTTGGGAAATCGCTTCGAGTAACGGCCTCTTTAACAAATAGCGCTCAGTAAATATCTGCTCTTCTACTTGTACTGCTGACAAATCTTTTTCAGCTACTGCTCTTACACTCAATAGCTGGCGCTGATAATTCCACTCGTAAATAGCGGTGCTGGCATCAAGCCCTTCATAACACTGCAAACGGATAAGGCGGGTATCTTGCAACTGTGCAAGCATCTTTGCGACTTCTGTCTTACCAACCCCTGCTGCTCCTTCAAGCAACAGAGGGCGTTCTAGCTTTAACGATAAATGCAAAGCCATGGCAAGTTCGTTGGACGCTATATAACCCGCGCCCGCCAAATTGGACTGCAATTTTTTCCAGCTCATGCTAATTGTCTGTTGCAGCCCTTTAACGCTAACACCGAATTATGCATGCAACCCTAACTCGTTAGCAGTTTTCCAGATCCGCCAATGATCATGTGGCATATGCGTGTGGGTTAAACCAAACGGTTTGAAGGCATCATTGATCGCATTAGAAAACGCCGGTACGCCACCTACATTCGGGCTTTCACCCACACCTTTCGCACCAATAGGATGATGCGGACTGGGGGTTTCGGTGAAGTCAGTGGTGTAGTTTGGGGTTTCCCAACTGGTCGGGATAAAGAAGTCCATCAGTGAACCGGTTTTTACATTGCCCAATTCGTCGTAGGCGATCTCCTGACCCAATGCAATGGCAAGTGCTTCGGTTAATCCCCCATGTACCTGCCCTTCGATAATCATCGGGTTAATACGCGTGCCGCAATCATCTAAGGCATAGAAATCGCGAATTTCAGTAACACCGGTATCAACGTCGATATTCATCACGCAAATGTAGGCGCCAAACGGATAGGTCATGTTTGGTGGATCATAATAACTGACCGCTTCAAGACCCGGCTCGACACCCGGAATTGCCTGTGTGTACGAAGCAAAAGCGATTTCTTTCATTGTTTTGAATCGCTCAGGTGCGCCCTTAACAACAAAGCGGTCTACTTCCCACTCTACATCGTTATCATGAACTTCAAGCAGATAGGCAGCGATCATTTGCGCTTTAGCGCGAATTTTTCGGCCTGCCATTGCCGTTGCCGCACCGGCAACCGGTGTTGATCGTGAGCCATAGGTTCCTAGACCATAGGGCGCGGTGTCGGTATCGCCTTCTTCAATGGTGATGTCATCTGCCGAAATACCGATTTCAGAAGCGAGTATCTGCGCAAATGTCGTTGCGTGACCCTGCCCCTGCGAAATAGTACCCAGCCTTGCGATGGCGGAACCGGTGGGGTGAATGCGAATTTCGCAACTATCAAACATGCCCATCCCCAGGATGTCGCAGTTTTTAACCGGGCCTGCACCCACAATTTCAGTAAAGTGGCATAGTCCGATACCCATTAACTTGCGGGTTTCACCGGCTTTAAACGCCTGTAACTGAGTCGCTTGCTCTGCACGCAGGCCTTTATAGTCTACCGCCGCCAGTGCTTTCGTCCATGCAGTGTGGTAATCACCTGAATCGTATTCCCACCCAAGAGCAGATTGATACGGAAATTGCTCTTTGCGTATAAAATTAATGGCTCGCAGCTCAGCGGCATCCATGTTGAGTTTTATCGCCAACACTTCAATCATGCGCTCAATAAAGTAGGCGGCCTCGGTCACGCGGAATGAACAACGATAAGCAACACCGCCCGGCGCCTTATTGGTATAGATACCATCAACCGCCAGGTAGGCTGTTGGAATATCATATGACCCGGTACAAATATTCATGAAACCTGCCGGGTATTTAGTGGGATCAGCACAGGCATCAAAGGCACCGTGATCTGCTGTGGTGTGACACCACAAGCCCAATATTTTACCTTCAGCAGTTGCCGCGATTTTACCTTGCATGTGGTAGTCACGGGCAAAGGCTGTGGAAGTCAGGTTTTCCATGCGATCTTCTACCCACTTAACCGGCTGACCAGTGACGATTGAAGCAACAATGGCACAGATATAACCGGGATACACACCCACCTTATTACCAAAACCACCGCCGATATCAGGAGAGACCACGCGGATATTGTGCTCTGCAACACCCGATAGCATAGACGCCACCGTTCTTACAACGTGCGGCGCCTGAAATGTACCCCACAAGGTTAGCTTACCGTTCACCTTATCCATTGAGGCCACTGCACCGCAAGTTTCAAGTGGACACGGATGTGTACGATGGTAGTAAACCATTTCCTCTGCAACGACAGGCGCATCAGCCAGGATTGATTCAGTGGCTTCTTTGTCGCCTTGCTCCCAGGTAAAGATATGATTGGCATGACGGCGCGCACCATGCGCACCTTCCAGGTTGTCGGCGATGTCTTCACGCAGTACGGGTGCGCCTGGTAGTTCAGCTTTGAATGGATCAACCAGCACTGGTAGTTCTTCGTAATCTACTACGACCAAATCAGTAGCGTCAGCGGCAATATAACGGTCTTCAGCAATAACAAAGGCCACTTCCTGACCTTGAAACAATACTTTGCCATCGGCAAGTACCATTTGCTTATCGCCGGCAAGAGTCGGCATCCAGTGCAGACCTAAAGGCTCTAAATCTGCAGCGGTGAGTACAGCTATAACACCCGGCAGTGCTAATGCTGCTGAAGTATCTATTGATTTAACATACGCGTGCGCATGTTGTGATCGCACAAAATCACCAAACAACATGTCTGGCATTTTAAGATCATCAACGTAGTTACCTTTACCTTGGGTAAAGCGCGCATCTTCTACACGCTTACGCGAGGTGCCCAGGCCTTTGAGTGCGGCCTGGCGTTCCTGAACTGTGGGGGCTTCAACGCTCATGCTACAGTCTCCGGCTGGTTTAATTCACTGGCGGCGGCCAGGATCGCTTTAACAATGTTCTGATAACCCGTGCATCGGCACAGGTTTCCGGAAATCCCGAAGCGAACTTCTTCTTCAGAGGGGTTCGGGTTTTCTATCAGTAAGCGGTGCGCCCGGGTAATCATTCCCGGGGTACAGAAGCCACACTGCAGCCCGTGATGCTCTTTAAATTTCTCTTGCAGCACGTGCAGTTTGTCGGGGTTACCCAGGCCTTCGATGGTGGTGATTTCTGTGCCTTCAGCTTGTATTGCAAACAGCGTACAGCTTTTAACTGACCGGCCGTCGATCTCAACGGTACACGCACCGCAGTGCGATGTTTCACAACCAATGTGGGGACCAGTGATTTCTAGTTGTTCCCGAAGCACATGGATTAACAGCTCACGCGGCTCTGCTTCGGTTGTTAAAGATTGCCCGTTAACGTTTAACGTAATTGATGCTTTTGTCATTATATTTTTCTCCTTAGGCCCGTGACCAGGCAAGTTCAATGGCACGCTTTAACACCATTGCTGCCGCATGTTTCTTAAATTCAGCCGGGCCGCGGTTGTCGTCGACAGGCTCAATGATGCTCATGCACGATTTCACCGCACTGTCTATGCTGGCCGCGTTGACTCCTGTTTGCATTAGGCTAGTTGACGCGTCTTCGCAGTAAAGCGGTGTATCAGCCAGGTTGGTGAGCGCTATTGACGCGTGGGCGCAACCGCCATCCGCCCCTTTGGTCAGCAATACCGCTGCCGCCGCGGTGGCGTAATCACCAATTTTTCGTTTTTGCTTTTCGTAAGCGTAGCCACCGGTACAGGCGGAAAATTTAACCCCAGTGAGAATCTCAAGGTCATCGCGAGCCGTGAAATAAGCGGCCTCGTAGAAGTCGCGGGCATTTACTTCGCGCTCACCGTTGGGGCCTTGCAGGGTGAAGGCAGCATTTAAGCATTGCATAAGCGCCGGCATGTCGTTGCCCGGATCGCCATTAGCCACGTTGCCGCCAATAGTGCCTTGATAGCGAATTTGCGGGTCGGCGATCTGCACGGCGGTTTCTTTAATGATAGGTGCCGCGAGCGCTAGTTCAGCACTGTCTATTAGCTCGGCCTGAGTGGTCATAGCGCCGATGCTGATCGCCCCGTTCTCAACGGTTATGTGCTTAAGATTGGTGATCGCTTTAAGATCAACCAGATGCTCTGGCATGGCCAACCTCAGCTTCATCATTGGGATTAAACTGTGCCCTCCTGCGATGACTCTTGCGTCTTCACCAAGCTCCCCCAGCAGGCCAACTGCGGCGTCTAGTGAATCTGGCTGGTGGTATTCGAAACTGCCTGGAATCATCTACTTTCCCCCGTTAAATTATCAGTCAAATGGTCCTTCGTAAACCATAACAAACTGACAACACGAACCAAGCAAAAGCACGCCAATAACGAGAAAAACTCACCAAATACGATCTACGCACGAACGACGCTCACGCAACCATTCTATTTAAACTATTGTTTTATAAAAATAAAAATCAAAAGTAACTGGTGCAACTTGAAAAAAACACCGCCTAGAGTACCCTGACATCCAGAACATCTAACAAGCCAATTACGCGGTTACGACTGACCGGCACAGTAGTGATTTGAGGGTAATTTTCAAACAGACAGACCCCGGTTTCCCGACGTTTTTCAAAGCCTGAAACCGCCGCAATATTCACCAGATAACTGCGGTGAGTTCGATGAAAGCCACTGTCAGCAAGGTGCGTTTCTGCCTCGGTAATCGACCACGGGCAGAAGCGAATTCCGTCGCGGGTATACAGGTGAGAATAATGCCCGTCTGCCCGGATTGCTGCGATATCATCGCTCATGGCGAAGCCGGTTTTCTTGTCCCGTTCAAAGGGGATTTTTACCGACAGGGGCTCATCGCCTAAATCTTCGGGGCCTGAATCTTCGGGGCCTGTATCACTGTTGAACACCGGCTGTTGCTGAATTAATTCGGCCGCATTTTCAGAGACTAGCCGTGAGGGGAGTGACAACTCTGGTGGTAATTCGGGTTGACCTAACACCTTGGAATCAGGTACTGCAGTCGACGTAAGGAACGTTGTTGCTGCCAGTAAAAATGACCCGCAAATGACAAACGCCGCCACCGTTACAATTACTGCCAGCGTTCCTGTTGCCAATACAGCTGACTCTGGCACAAAATCAGCCCTACGCATAAATTGCGTGCCGTTCATGGAGGCGAAATGCACAATAACCACTGAAAACCCCATCAGCAACGACCCAAACACAATGTTCTGCTTTGAGCGACGGCCATAGGCAACCCTGATCGCCGCGATTCCCATCAAGGCGGCAACCGCCACAGAAAGCAAGCTTGAACCGGTTGAGAAAAACGGTTCGGCACCTCTGATCCCCATCATGCCGATATAGTGCATCGACAATATGCCAATGCCAAGTATCAAACCGGCGGCAACGAGAATAAGCGGCGTACGCACGGTAAAGTGCAACAACAGCAAAGAGACACCAACCACTAAAATAGCGACCAATGCCGAGCTAAGCGTTTGCAGCACATCGTAGTAGACGGGAAACGGAAATTGATGCGCCAACATCGCAACAAAGTGCATCGACCATATTCCGGTGCCCAACACAAACGACGACATCACCACCAGCGCTTTGCGCCGACCGTCAGACAGGAGGGATATATTGTTGGTCAGCGCAAGCCCGGTAAATGCAGCCACCATTGAAACCACTATTGAGGCGACAACAAGAGTGGTGTCGTGTGAATAGCTAATCAATGAAACTTTTCCCGTCTGCGTTCATTTAAAAATGTTCTATGGGCCTATGGTAACCCCGTGATGCTTACCTTCCTAGATATTTTGCCAGAAGCGGCTGTAGCTTGGCCCTAACTATGGCAGCACCCTTGCCCGAGGCTGTTAATTTTAAGCGCCCTTTCAGTCACAGTCACGCTTTAACGATTATTTCCATATTCACTAAAGCTAAGGCAACAGCCCCACTGTTTGGATTCCTACGGAAATTTGATCAACACCTCTCCGGCAAATCGCTCAGGCGCATTCTCCACACTACAATGGTTTCTGCTGCAAACCTTTCAAAAAATGGTGGATGCGCTTTAGGCTTATGCCAACCTATAACTGCCTGGCTTTTCGTATTAGGGGAATAAGTCGATACGCCCCACTATGCCACTTCGCTAACGG
>JALZUX010000428.1 GCA_023301405.1 Granulosicoccaceae bacterium
TTTTTTGGCTGGGTGTGTATCTGGCAGTGCCCAGGCGTTGCCGTCAATATCCGGTGCTGATACAACAGGTGTGTGGCTATACGTCACAGACGACGGCTCTGCCACAATCAGTGGGTATGTGGAACAAGGAATAGATAGAAGATTAATTGAAGACTATGTTCGCGAAGAGTTAGGATACACAGACATTACAAACACCATCACGTCGAATTAACCGTAAGAGCAACTCAGAAAGTCTGCCTGTCATCTTCCTATATAGGCTTGGATGAACTATAAGTAGTACCTTGATTCTATCTTAGTGAATGACGTTGGAACCGATATGGGCTGAAGGGCTCAGCCTCATGAACTAAACAACGATTTGCCAGTCGTAATTAGCAGCGCTGGTTGCTGGTGTTTGCGACAAATCAGTGGCTAATCAGTAAAGATTATGTGATCAAACAGAGTGTAAGGGCGGTGCGTACCTCCTTGGCGTATACTGCGTTACTACATGCAGGACTTCACACAAGAAACTGAATGTAGTCGGCGTCGCGGCGGAGTATTGATCCTTCATACGTCGGCAAGTAGTCATTGGTAAGTTGATATTTGCTGACCCAATCGGTGGTTCTGTTGTGTGAACTGGTGGTAGCAAAACGCTTTCGAGGCGGCGTGGATTTCAGTAGTCTCGATGCAGGCAATAGTACGTGGTGATTTATTGCCAGTTCCTTGCCGCCGAACCGGGTTCGGTGGCAGCTTAATTACAATTAGCGTGGTAGTCTTTTTTAGGTCATGAAATCACTACGCATCAAAGTTTTCGTGGGAGTGCTTTGTGGGTTACTGCTGGTGGCGGTAGTGGCTGAGGCGCTTTTGTACCGCCAAGCTACTGCATTCGCAGAGCAAGGGCTTTTCAGCAGCCTGAAAAAATACGCTAATGCACTGGCAAAAGTGGGTTATGTTGATCCGAGAAACGGCTTTGCGCTGTATCCGGATTGGCAAAGCAGGCTGAAAATCAGCCCCGAGGATCAGGCCCGGTTTTTTGAATTCACCACTGCATCAGGTGAATACCTGACAGATTCCCATAATTTAGGCGGAGATAGTTTGCCGGCGGTGGGGCGGCATGAGGGGCAATTGCTGGTGGACTACGGCAATATTGTTCTTGGCATTTATGAACACCACTTCGAAGTTGAAGTTTACAACCTGCCATTACAACGGTTTAGGCTGATTGTCGCCGAGAATACAAATCTGCTTAACGTTGCCAGGCGATCAACGGTAAAAAAGTTGCTGTATTTCACGCCATTGGTCTTGCTAGCAGCGTTTCTGATTAGTTGGGCGCTGACCACTGCAATATTGTCATCAATATCAAGGTTCACAAAACGGGTTCAATCCTATAACCGAACCGATAGCAGGGCGACTCTCGATTTAGAATCAATTGATCAAGAGATGCAACCGCTAGGTGAAGCGCTAAATAAGTACATGTACCAACTTAACCAGCACTCAAACCTTGAATCAAAATTACTGGCAGACACAGCACACGAACTTCATACACCGCTAGGTGTAATGCGTGATGAATTGGAGAAGCTAAAACAGGTCACCCATTCACCGGCTGAATTGTCTATTCATGCTGAAAATCTAGATAATAATTTGTCTGGTTTGCAAGCAATGACCGACAATATGTTAATGCTGTACCGGATAGAAAGTGGAAATTACACACCAAGATTGGAAGCGCTCGAGCTATCGACCGTAATGGAAAGCATTGTGCGCCACTTCAGGAGAAACAAAAAGCTCCAACTCGAGGTCTCGGGTGAAAACATAACGGTGTATTCTAACCGGTCCGTTTTAAAAATTATTATTACCCGGTTGCTTAATAACGCAATTCAGCATGCGGCCGGCGCCCGTATATCGGTTAACTGGGCTGCAGTGGGTGACGTGGTTGAGATTCACGTTGACGATGCTGGTGCGGGTATACCCGAATCTGATCAGCAGCGAATCTTCGATAGACACTACCGGTTCGAGGATCAGAAACAAGCAGAGATTAGCGGAACAGGTTTAGGGTTGGTGCTGGTGCGCTTGTATGCAAACTCTGTTAGTGCACAAACCTTGTGCACGGACTCTCCCATAGGGGGGGCACGATTCACTGTTTTATTTCCGTTTCTGTCTCCTGACGAAATAAAGTTATTAGTCGAAGCAGGGGGTTTCACTGAAATTGAAGGTGCTACAACATGAATCTGAAATCAAGCGTGATTATTGGCTTTGTTACAGTTGTACTGATCGCTATTAGTTCAATCAGTGTGCGTTCAGATCAGCAATGGTTTGGAGGCCCCGATGATGTTGCTTTTGCGAAGGATTTATGGAGCGCCATGCAGCGTGCCGGCCTAGTTGGGAAAGATGCCAAAAGGACCCAGCTACGCGTTGGTACACATCCACACGGGGCAATACTCGAGTCATCAATGGAAACGATTACTGTGAATGATGTAACAAGCACCTTGGTCATAAAGCACAGCTATCGTGGCAACGGGGTAACAATCGAACAAGCCTTGGCTGACCCGGCTACTTTTCTTGAAGATATTACCGTTATGTTTAAGCGTGAAGAGGGTTACGATACAGCCAATCAGAACTGGTTTTGGGCAAAATACAACGCTGACGGCAGCTTGGATGCCACACCTAATGGCGTGCAACTTGGTGGCCGGGTTGCCAAAGGAAAACCTAAAGGTTGTATCGCCTGCCATAGCAAAGCGTTTGGTAACGATTATCTGTTTGTAAAGTAGCTATAGCAATCACGATAACTTCTAAATTTCGCATCGCCATGAAAACGACTATTCCACCTCACTTATGACAATGGAAAACTCAGTAAACCGGTTTGTCTGGAAATACAGCTCCAGGCAGCAAATGGTTCTCGTCGCGATGACACTGGCTTACTTTCCCACGCTGTACTTATTGCTTGAGCTTCCCAAAGTGATTATCAATCAGGTAATTGGTGGCTCGTCTGACTTTCAGATTCTGGGGCTGAACCTGCAACCGGAAGCCACGCTGATATTGCTGACTCTCGTATCTCTCGCGTTGTACCTGCTAAACGCATCGATAAAACTCACTATAAATATCAGAAAGGGGATAATTGGCGAGCGGCTTATAAGGCGGCTACGGTATACCTTGCTTGAACATCTTTTGCGGTTTCCGATACAACGATTTCGTGGGGTTTCGCAAGGTGAGCTGATCTCGCAAGTTAACTCTGAAACTGAAACCTTGTCTGGTTACATCAGTGAATCCGTCACGTTGCCATTGTTTCAAGGCGGCACAATGATCACTGTCTTGTCTTTCATGTTTATTCAGAGCGTCTGGTTAGGATTGGCCGCGATAGCATTGATCCCTATCCAGATAGTAGTAATTCCACGAATGCAACGAAAGATAAATGTACTTAACCATAAGCGTGTGCGACAGGTAAGAACTTTTTCGGAATATATTGGTGAAACAGTGAGTGGGGCGCAGGCGATTCGAATCCATGGAGTGCAGCGTTATGTACTAGCAGGTTATTCATCGCAGTTGAGTCAATTACTTGATGTGCGGTTAAAGTTGTATCGACAGAAATACATGATCAAGTTTGTTAATAACTTTATCAATCAGCTAACGCCAATTCTGTTCTATATGATCGGTGGCTTGTTGGTGATCAACGGTCACTTAAGTGTCGGCGCACTGGTTGCTGCAATCGGTGGGCACAAAGATATGGTCGCCCCCTGGAAGGAGTTGCTCAAGTATTATCAAATGCAACAGGACGCCAAAATAAAGTACGAGCAACTGGCACTGCAGTTTACGGTTGCTGATTCTGATGAGGCTGATTACTACGCCGGGGTCCCTGCACGGGAGGCTATTACGCTGTTTCCTTTGCACCTAAAAAATGTGGTGACAGAAGAAGATGGCAAAAGGGTACTTACCGGTTTTAATTTAACGGTTGATCTAGGCGAGCACGTGGCGATCATCGAGCCGGAATCTTCAAAACGTATGCACATCGCCGAGGTAATACTTAGCTTGCGCAACCCGGTCTATGGCAGTGCCTGGCTTGGCAGCAATCAGTTAAAAGATGTTCCGGGACTTGTGAAAAGCCGCCGGCTTGCATTTCAGCCTTCATCTCCGCCTATTTTCAATATTTCTGTTTACGAAAATATTCTGCTCAGTATCAAGCACGTTCCAGAAAGTGCTCTCTCTAAAAATGAGCTTACAGAAGCTGAACATGCTGGCAACAGCAGTGATCTTTTCAGTGGTAAGTGGAGGGATTTCGACGATTACCAATTCACCAGTGACGATGAGCTCAACGATTGGTACATACAGGCAATGGAGGCCACCGATGCAGACCTCAGCGTGATTAGAAACGGGCTGTTTCAGTTTCTGACGGATGATCACGAATCAGAGCAGGCAAATAAAATAGTGGAGGCTCGCCCGCTAATCTATGACGCAATGCTCGACAATAATATTGCTGTGCAAAGCTTCGACGAAATGGAGTGGTGTTACGGCTTGTCGATAGC
>JALZUX010000429.1 GCA_023301405.1 Granulosicoccaceae bacterium
TTTTTTTGAGTGGCTCTTAATGGACTGAGACGCCCTTGAATTACATTCATTGCAGTGCGTACTACCCCGTGGTACAACGGTAGCAATCTAATTTAACGGGCAAATTTTATGGCTCTTAAGCGACTGGTTGTAGAAATGGGAATGGGTACTGATCTGCATGGTCAGGACTACACTAAAGCCGCAGTCAGGGCATTGCGAGATGCGTTGTGGCATAACTCGTTGTCGGTGGTGCCGGCATTGGGTTATTCACCAGATGCAATGCACGTGGAAATCGAAATTGGTGTTGCATCGCCCGAAAAAGTAGACAAAGCAGCGGTAGCGGCGGTACTGCCCTACGGGAAGGGTTTCGTGAATGTGGTGAAAGGCGGGCTTGATATTGTCAACGATGACGGTACTAATACAACGGTGGTCGCCAACGCTGCGGCAGTGGTATACCTTGATATAGACAGCACTCCGGAGGCAGAATAACAATGGCTCTGAAACGAATAATTCTTGAGATGGGGTCGGGTAATGACCTATATGGCGAAGACTACACAAAGGCGGCGCGGCGAGCCATACAAGACGCTTTGCATCATAGCTCTTTGATTTTATTCCGGTCACTGAATCTTGACAAACACAGCATGCAAATCACTGTCTCTGTTGGTGTGCAGCAACCAGATAAAGTCGATAGTGAATCATTAAGACAAGAAATACCGTTTGGCACGGTGAAAGTGATTCCGGAACTTGGCGGGCTTAACCTTGATGATAAAGAAAACGGCACGCTTACGGTTATTGCCAGTGTAGGGATCGCCGTGTATCTCGATCTACCCGATGCGAAATTTACCCTTTAATTGGTTTAGGGTGAATCGTGTCATCGTAATTATTTTGGCTGAATTTTCTACCTAAAAGTTTGATCTGACAATGCCCGGCGGAAGCTCTGTGGGCAGAGTGAGGCGACTGCGAACTTGCGGTGTTGTAGAATACGTTAACATTCCTGCGCAGCATTAAAAAATGCCAAAAACATCAAAACAATTATCTTGCCGCCAGCCAAACGCTTTAGTGATAGGCGCGATGAATCTGGATGTTCTGGCGATTGCGTCGCAAACGGCGCTTGCTGAAGAATCCACTCCCGGCAAGGTTACAACAAGTGCCGGTGGGGTGGGCCGTAACGTTGCTGAAGGATTATCACGGTTGGGTATCTGCGCCACGATGGTGTCCGCTGTCGGTAAAGATGACGCGGGTAACCAGCTTTTGCAACATTGCCGGTCAGCCGGAATCAATACTGACCATGTACTTCGTGTTGATGGCGCTAACACCTCTTCTTACGTGTCTGTTCACGGGCACGACGGTGCATTGCTCTACGCGATATCCGACATGGACCTGATGGATCAATACCACAGTGATCAACTGCCGGGGCTTCGTCAGTGGCTTCATAACGCAGATATATGCGTCATTGATACTAATCTGCCGGAAGTGCTTATCGCTGATATTGCTGGCGCCAAAGGGCAAACAGCGTTGGTAGCTGATGCGGTGTCTGTCGCCAAGTGTCAACGGCTAGCGAGCGTATTGTCGGCGCTAACCCTGCTGAAGGCTAACCAACACGAGGCTGAAGCGTTGACTGGTTGCTCTGCTAATACGCCACTGCAAGTGGTAATTGAAAAGTGTCTGGCGCTTGGTCCTGAAACGGTGTTAATGACGCTGGGGTCAGAAGGAGCGTTGGTGGCTAGTTATGAAAATGGATCGCTGAAAATTACTTATGGTGCGTCACCAGATGTTGCCATAAAAAGTGTTAATGGCGCCGGTGATGCGCTGATGGCGGGTTTTTTGGCAGCGGCATTGTACGGGCATAATACCGATGAGCAATTGCGTTGGGGTAAGGTGGCGGCAGGCACTAGTTTGGCAACGCAGAATGCCTGCTGTGAGTTATTGTCGGTTGATAGTATGCAATAATCACGGTGCCTCAAAACCACTATCCGTTATTTAAAGTTAAATTATGAATCCCCAATTACTTGAACAATATTTGTCACTTACCCCTGAGGTAAAAGCTGCGCTAGACGACAATCAGCCAGTGGTGGCTCTTGAGTCGACAATAATTTCGCACGGTATGCCATACCCGGCCAATGTAGAAACAGCGTTGGCTGTTGAAGCCCGGGTAAGAGAAAACGGTGCCGTGCCGGCGACCATCGGAATTCTAAACGGCCGGCTCCATGCGGGTCTAAATCAGCAGCAAATTGAGCAGTTAGGTAAGAGTGGTCAACATTCATTGAAGGTCAGTCGGCGGGATATTCCTTTTGCTCTGCTGAGTGATAAGACAGTCGGTGCAACAACGGTTGCTGCCACCATGATAATTGCTGAACTCGCTGGTATCCGTGTATTCGCGACTGGTGGTATTGGTGGAGTTCATCGTGGTGCTGCAAAGACATTTGATATATCAGCTGATTTGCAAGAGCTTGCCAACACTAACGTAGCGGTGGTGTGCGCCGGTGCGAAGTCTATCCTCGATATCCCACTTACCCGGGAGTACCTAGAGACCTACGGCGTACCGGTGATTGGGTATCAGACCGACTGCTGGCCGGCGTTTTATACCAGGCGCAGTGAGCATATGGTTGATTATAACGTTGAACAAACAGAACAGATTGCCCGCGCGTTGGCTAATAAATGGGCATTGAATCTTAATGGCGGGGCAGTGGTTTGTGTGCCGGTGCCGGAAGCTTATGCGCAAGATGAGCGGGTGATAAACAGCGCAATTGACAGTGCCCTTCAAGAGATGCAGGAAAAATCAATTACAGGTAAAGATACAACACCGTTTCTACTGGGAAAAATAGCTGAGATTACAGCTGGTAGTAGCTTGCAGACAAATATCGAGCTGGTACTGAACAACGCCAGTGTAGCGGCGAATATAGCAAAAGATCTGGTGAAGATTGAATCGTCACACGGCAGTCGGTAATCAAGCCTCGTTGTTTGGTGAAGTTTGATGTAGTCGAAAGACGAGTAATGTTTTTGTAGGGTGAATAAGTCTAAAACGCATCCGCCACTTGTCACGTTCAGCAACTCAATCGCAAAGAATTGCATTTTGCATAACCGTTGCCACAACAAGCCACAGCTTTAACCTTTAATTCAAGTGGCATTCAAGCTTCGTCAAGGTGAGGTTGGAAAATTTAGCCTCTGTGGCCCTATTGATTGGGGGATAAGCCTGGCTTCCCCACCTTACGGGTTCAGCGATCTTTAGCAGGTTATGATGTTATCGGTTGGTTGACTGGCTATCTGGTTAACTTCAAGCAGGTACAGAGTTACCAGTTGATATGTATTCCGATAGGTTACAAGCCTGCAGATCAGACACTATTGATTATTTTTGTTCTCGTGCCATGCGTTACCCACAGTATTTGCCGCAGTGGAGGTCACTGCACGTCGGCCTTTAATGATTTCACGGTATAGCGTATACATGCCCATAGAGATAACAATTGCCGAGCCGATCAGCGTCAGTTTGTCTGGAACCTCGGCAAAGATAAAATAGCCCAGTCCAATTGCCCAAATCAGGCTGCTGTATCTGAATGGCACCACATAGGCGACTTCTCCGGTTCGCATAGCCATCACAATAAATTGATAACCGAAAAACAAAAAGCAGGCCGCGAGGGTGAGAAGAAGCAGTTGGTGTGAATTAACGGCCTGCCAGTTACCTTGTGTGGTCGCGATAGCAAACCCTGCTGAAGTAATAGCGACCGAGGTAGCACCAGATACCAGCAGTGATGGCAGCGAGGGCGGTAGGCAGCGGGTGAATAGATCGCGAGCGGCAGCGAAAAAAACTGAAACCACCACCAGTAAGGACATCGCCTGAAAGCCGCCCATACCGGGTCTGATAATAATAAGTACACCAATAAACCCAATGCCGATCGCAACCCAGCGTCGCCAGCCGACTGGCTCACCCAGAAATACCGCAGCGCCTACCGCCACTGCTAAAGGAAGCGCCTGAAGGATTGCGGCAATGGTGGCGAATGGCAACAATTGAAGTGTGGTCAGGAAGGATACGGTGGCACAGACTTCCATGATTGATCGATAAAAAACTGTAGGGACCAGCAACTCATGAAGGCGGCTAAGTAGTCCTTGTTGCCAGATGAGAGTGGCAACGATGACTAAAAGTATACAGCCACGTATAGCCATAATCTGACCGATACCCAGTTCTCCATCAAGTGATTTGATGAACATATCGTTGATGGTGAAGCCCATCATCGACAACATCATATAGAGGCTGGCACGGACGTTTGAGGATAATGGAGAGTTTGATTCTGTCATGTCACATGGTAGCTTTTTTGTCTGCGAGTACAAGGCGTTTTTCAGTAGCAGGGCTATTGCTTAAGTCCAAACTGCGACATCACCGGCAGCGATGGCAGACTGGCCAATGAGAAACTCCCCCTCATGGTCAAGCGTTTCAACGGACGGCCCGTAGTTAAACGCAAAGGTGAGTTTGCCGTAGCGGGTAATCCGAAGTCCCTCACTACAATTGATTGCTTTAATGTGCGCGTCGCCAAGGCGGTCAGCAATAAAGCTACGCAGTGAATCGTCCTCTAGGCAGCAATTGAGGTAGTGCACGTTGTTGTGCCGATAGTAAAATCCCCAGCCGTCATCAAAATGATCGGCGGCGGGTAGCGCGGATTCTATGCGTTCCCGCCATCTGTGGGCAATGCTGCCAATACGCTGCGTTGGCATTGCGACAAAGTCTGGCAGTGACTCTGTACAAATCACCTTTAGAGGGATAAGTGCTTGCAGTGTGCCAGGTGCCAGCTGATCCGGTATCGAGTATTGGTCGGTTTTACTGCCGCTACGGGGACCAATAAGTACGTGGCCGGTAAAATTAGTTAACTTACTAAGCAATGGCTCTGAGACCGAAACACTATTGGCGAGAACTACCATCTTATAGGCTGATAGGTCAGCACTTTCAGGAACAATATCTACGTTGACACCATTGAGTCTGAGTGCCGTATAGATTTTCATTACCCACTGAAGTGGCTCAAAATTTTGGCCCTGCGGTTGAATGCGGCACATGTGATCACCGCTGTAATCAAAGATCAATGCAATGTCACACGCGCGTTGATGCTGTAGGCCCAATGATTGTAGTTCAGTGGTTAATTGCCTGATCTCTTCTACGGCGGCGTCTTCTGAGGAGTCTGGTCGCAATAGTCCCGTGTGCATTTGCTCCTGGGCATAAGGTAGTTGTCGCCAACGAAACCATGACATGACTTCAGCGCCGTGAGCAAATGCTTCTAGCGCCCACAGTCTTACCATGCCAGACAACGGGGCGGGGTTGTGTGGTGCCCAGTTAACCGGGCCGGGCTGTTGTTCTATAATCCAAAGTCTGCCGTGACCAACACCACGATACAAGTCATGGTGAAATGATGAGGAGTCAGGGTGTCCGGTGCGAAACCATTTTTGTTGGTCAGCCAGGTCAGTGCCATCTCTGTCAAGAAACCCCAGCGGGTAGTTATCCCAACTGGCGATATCAAGGTCGGCTGCAGTGGTGTAGTGATCGAACTCGGTGAAGTTACCCATAAAGTTATGCAGAATATCCCGACCGGGGGAATGTTCGCGTAGGATATCGACCTGCAACTTATTGAAGTCTGCCACCTGATCAGATGAGAACTTCCAAAACGCCAGCCGATGCGCCGGGTTGAGCTCGGTAACAGCGCCGCAAGGTAAATCTATTTCGTCGAAGTTACAATATTCCATGCTCCAGAATACGTTGCCCCAGTCAATATTGAGCTGATCAATAGTTTGATAAGTATTTTTGCACCATAGGCGAAACGCTATGGTGGCGTCTTCAGAGTAGCTAAGTATGGTGCTATGGCAACCATACTCGTTGTCAGTTTGCCAGGTATGAACCGCCGGGTGATCACCGAATTCTTCGGCAAGCCTGGTGGTGATTCGATGGCATTCTTGACGGTAGTCGGTTGATGAAAAGCAATAGTGCCGTCTTGACCCAAACCCTTTTGGCCGGTTGTTTTCATCGACTGCCAGAATAGAGGGCTTTTCATCGATCAGCCATTTGGGCGGCGTGGCTGTAGGTGTGCCAAGCACAACTTCAAGGCCCTGTTCATGTAGTGTGTCTATGGCTCTTCGTAGCCAGTCAAACTGAAAGTTTGACCGGCTTGGCTCGAGTCTGCTCCATGCAAACTCTCCAACTCGAACCACCGAAATGCCAAGCTCTTTCATGCGGCGTGCGTCATCTGGCCATATGTGTTCAGGCCAATGTTCCGGGTAATAGCAGACGCCAAGTTTCATTGAATCAAGTGCTCTTTACTAATAACTTTGAATGAAGAAGACAGGGACAGCCTATTGCGCCGAGATGTCTACTAGTAGCGCTGACTGCACCGGCATGATTGGCAGTGTGATACCAATATTCATTAGGGTTTCACCTGTTGCTGTTGCACCGTCAGTTAACCATCGTGGCACGTGCTTTGAAAACTTTCTGAAATGATCAACATTGTCACTGACGATTTTCACCGTGTAGAGTTGATCATTTATAAGTCCTAGTGGCATCAGTTTGCCAGGCGCCGTTGTAGAAATACTACCGGTGGCCACTGCAAACCACAAAGATGTTGATCGATCAGATGCCACTAGTCCGCAGCAACAGAGTTGATCAGGTTCACTGTCAAGGCGGTAGCTTAGGCTTTCTGAAATCCAGCTTCTATGGTGTTTGTAAAGAGTGACATAGTGGCGCAGGGTGGCGGCTTCATCAGTGGTGATGTGTCTGGCATCGATCTCGAACCCCAATTGTCCTTGCAGTGCAACAATAGCTTGTGTATGAATATCAATACTACGGCCAGTTAGGTGTGCATGTTCGTGCCCCACATGCGCGCCCATGATTTCCGGTGGGTTAAAAATACTGTAGCCGCGTTGTATGGTGGCGCGATCAATCGCGTCGATCGAATCAGAAGTCCAAACACGACCAGTGTATTTTAAAATACCCCAGTCAGCGCGAGCGCCACCTGATGCACAGCTTTCAATTTCCAGTGTTGGAAAAGCCGTATTAAGCCGGTCCATTAATCGATAACAACCCGGCGCCTGCTTGTGCATTTTGCCGCTGTAACCGTCACCCGCCAGCAGCAGATCGCGATTGAAATCCCATTTGATGTAGTCGATTTTGTATTCTTCTACTAACGCAGCAATCTGTGAATATAGATATTCCTGCACCTCGGGTAGGTCTAGGTTTAGCACTAACTGAAAACGCGCCAACGGCGTTACGTAAGGCTTGTGGTGAAGTACCCACTCAGGGTGGGCTCGATATAAGTCGCTGTCAGGGTTTACCATTTCGGGCTCAAACCATAAGCCAAACTGCAACCCTGCATTGCGGGTATGTTCGACAATCGGGTGCAGTCCTTGCGGGTAAACTGATTGATCGACGGTCCAGTCACCTAGACCTGCATTATCAGAACGACGGGCAGGGAACCAACCGTCATCCAGTACAAAGCGCTCAGCACCAAGTGCTGCTGCAGAGTCAATTAGGTCAAACAGTTTCTTTGTGTCATGGTCGAAGTAGAGCGCCTCCCAGCTATTGGTATGTATAGGGCGTATTGTACGTGACCATATTGGTAGAATTTCCTGTCGTGCAAAACAGTGCATCGCCTGGCTTGCTTGGTTGAGTCCGTTGGCGGCAATAATGTGCAAGGCCGGTGTGGTGAAATGTTCACCTGGTGACAGGCGCAACTCGCCGCTGTCTAATGCGATACCGCTCTGCATGCCCAACCGTCCGTCGCCTAGTCTTTCAATCAGTGTGCGATGGCTACCGCTCCAGGCCAATTGTGCGGCTAGCAAATACCCCTTTTGTTCGCTAAAACCTGTTTCGCCAACCACAACGCCCGGGTAAAGTTCATGGCTGGTTCGACCGCGAGTGTTTTCTAAAAGCAGATGTCCCGGGCTAATTTTCTGACGCTGCTGCTGGAATTCGTAGCCCCACCGACCATGCAGATAAAGACACTCTGAAAAATCCCTGTTGATTGCAATAGACGCGCTGGCCAGCCAGTCGACCTGATAGACCGATGCGCCATGGTTGGTCAATGTTGTGTTGATGGAAAGCATCCCGGTTTTATCGTGAAGCTGCAAGTGAACAGTGGCACCTAGTTCAGCGGCGTCGTCGGTTAGATGTATGGTCAGAGTTTGCTTGTGTTGTTCAACGTTGGAACAAGCAAAACGGTGGGCAAAAAATGCTCCGTCGCGATGCCCGCGCAAGGCTGCAGAAGATTCAGTGCCGGTGGAAGATTGTGGGAAAACAGTCTGCGGTACCGTGTTGTCAAGTTTAGCCATCGGTAGTGGCAGGTCAGTGAGTGCGGCGACAGAGTTAATGCTTAGTTGTTCATTAAGGCGTTTTCCAATCCACACTATTGCAGGGATATCAGTGGTGTTTGTTGATTGCAGTACAACGCTGATTGGCCCGGAGTCCAGTTGCCAAAGACGTGGCTGTGTTGGTGTCATAGCGATAGGGCCAATAGTGGTAAGAATAAGAGCTGCATTGTACTCAGGTTGAATGGTAGTGGCACAAAAAAACGGTTGCGCTGGTTGATCATTGACCGGCCATCAAGAAAACGTTTGTAAGCAGGTTTAGGCAGTCGGGCCGCGGTGAATTATCGAGCGCTGGCTGCGGTGTTTGTCTGGACAAGTTTCAAGCGAACTGTGGCGGCATGCGTGTCACTCAAATCCCCTGTGTAT
>JALZUX010000430.1 GCA_023301405.1 Granulosicoccaceae bacterium
CCGGCAGAGGCCTGCCCGTGTCGAATAAGATAAATAGTGGTCATTTTTTTGTCTTGCTGAATCGAGATGATTTACTTTACCGGGGTGGGGTCTTGTGTAAATAAGATTTGCCCGCGTGTAATATTGTTAAGTTGCATGATAGCGGTATCGACAAATGGTTGCGGAATCTTGCATCTAAACATTATCTGATCTGTGTAGTTGGTGGTTAATTGTTGTGCATTAACTTTCAGAAGTAACTGTCTTATCTGGCTTTCAATCGCAAAATTTACTTTGAATTCCAGTTCGCAATAATCTTCCTCGATGGTGGGGTTCAGTAATATAAGGCTGCCTGCAGCAGCGTTTGAGTAGGCCCGTACAAGCCCGCCAGCCCCCAGTTTTATGCCGCCGAAGTAACGCACGACAATGGTAACAATATCGCCGATACCGCTATGCTGCAAAACGTTGAGGATGGGCTTGCCCGCCGTGCCACTTGGCTCACCATCGTCGTTGCTGCTGGCGGTGCCGCTCTCGGGGTTGCCGAGTATGCAAGCATGGCAAAGGTGTCGGGCGTCGGGGAATTCACTGGTGGTTTTGTCGAGAAGTAAGCGGACCTGGTTCTGGCTGGTGGCGTGACCCGTGATGGCAATAAAGCGACTCTTTTTCACCAGCAGCTCGAAGCGCACTGTTGTGTCGGGAATCAGGTAGCTCATAGGGTGGCCGGTTGCGTTTCCAATTGATTCAGCATTGTGCTGCACTGAACATGTTACTGGAATTTGCTTGCTGAGGGCGCTCGTTTCCCTTTAGCATGCTACCTCTGATGGCTTATTAGCAACTGTGGATTTATTGAATGATCATTACAAGCTTGGAATATCTGCCTGCCATGACGGTTGTGAGCCACATTGGCCTGGTGCAGGGAAGTTCTGTCCGCTCCAAGCATGCCGGTCGTGATTTTATGGCTAGCATTAAAAGTATCTTTGGTGGTGAGTTACTCGGTTACACTGAGTTACTGCATGAGTCTCGTGAAGAAGCCCTTGATCGAATGATTAAGCAAGCGCAGGGCATAGGGGCCGACGCGGTATTAAATGTGCGTTTTTCTACATCAAGTATCGCCGCGGGGGCCGCCGAGATATTTGTATACGGTTCTGCGGTGCAAATGGCCGACGATAATGGTTGATATAGGCCTTTTTGTGTTTATGTTGGTGTTGGGTTACGGCTTTGGACAATACAATGAGCAGCGCCATTATCAATCAATAAAGAGACGTGAGGCTGAATTTGCGAGTATGCCTGCCGTTGCGTCAAAGCATCCGCCAACTGACCAGAATTATCAGCAAAACCTGGTGGCTGGAAACGTGGTGGTTGCAAGTGACTATTTTAAATCTTTTGTTGCAAGCCTGGTGAATGTGTTTGGAGGGCGAGTCAGGTCCTTTGAATCACTGCTTGATCGTGGTCGGCGTGAAGCATTGTTGCGTTTGAAAGAAGACGCAGAAAAGCTCAATGCAACGATGGTGTTTAATATTAAGTACGAGACATCACGAATTGGAGGCAGAGTCACTACGATAGAGGTGTTGGCCTACGGTACCGCGCTAACGCCCGTCGAACGGATTGTTGCGGTGTAATTTTAAAAGGCAGTATGTTCGCTGCAGGAACCTAACCCACTCGATATGGATTACCAAAACCGCCTGCCTCCCGAAGGCATTAACACGCCTGGTCGCCATCCGTTAAAAGAGTTTTTGCGTTTGGTCTTTTTCGCTGTGATTGCGTTGGTGTTTATTGGACTTTTGCTTAATTTTGTAGGCGGGCGTTTGGGCGGTGTGGTGCCGTTTGCAGTTGAGCGCTGGGTTGCGGAAAAAATTGATATTGCGTTGGTGGAGTCTGCGCAAGACTCTCCGTTTGCTCTAGACCCGATTGATTCACCTCTTGAAGAATATCTTCATGAGTTGGCTGCACGTGTGCAAACGGCAATGGGTATTGAAAAGCCGATGGCAATTACGCTGCATTATAGTGATGAAGATATCGTAAATGCTTATGCATTAATTGGAGGGCATGTATATCTGTTTAATGGCTTATTAAAACAGTTGCCACATGAGAATGCCTTGGTGATGCTCATGGCACACGAGTTTTCGCATGTGCAGTTACGTCATACCGTCAAGGGTGTTGGCAGCGGATTAGCGGTGGCAGTCGGGATGGCAATACTTCCCGGTAACAGCACAGTTGGCAGTCCGATGATTAGCTTCGCCAATCAGTTAACATCGACTCGTTTTTCACGAGGAATGGAAAGTGATGCCGATGAACAAGGATTGATGGCGGTAGAGAAAATGTACGGTCATGTGAATGGGGCGGGTGATCTGTTTGAGCTTTTTATGCTTCAGCGTGGTGAGGATGACCAGCGAGACTGGGAAACTTTTTTGTCCACCCATCCACTTGATGCCGATCGAATAGAGTTTGTTGAATTTTACGCATTGAGTAAAGGACTATCGCAGCGCGGTGATTTGACGGCGCTTCCGGCTCAATTTGCTACTTGGCTGTCTACTCCATTGCGGGTAAAGAATAGTCCTGGCAATGCAGATTGATTAGGGTCTGCTGAACAATTTTGTCAGCAATAATTAGCTACCCACCGGCGACGGCTTGAAGTTTCCCCGGGGCGTTTTCGCTGATTTTTGATTCTGTGTATTTTTCAATTGTGTTTTTTACGGGCTCTATCGAAGTAACCGTCGAACTCTCTGCAGGCGCTTGATCTAGTGTTCGTAGCTGTGCGCTGAGGTTATTGATGCAGACGTCGGTGCTTGCCAGTAGGGCAAGTATTTCATATGCGCTTTCCCCGCCTTTGTCCAAATCTACTGCGGCACCATGCAGGCGTCTTATCAGGTGATGTAAACCGTTGCAGGTACTTTGTGCATCTTGAATTTTTGACATCGTTCTTGGTATCTCTATCTGCTTATAGAAGTGCTAATCGAGCATCCTTGCTGTTAAATACTTCGGCCATAATGTGTTGTGCATTAGTTAAACCTATAGTGCAGTTTCTACTTGTTTTCAAATAATTTGCTAATTTTTTCCAGTATTATCAGCTGTTTGTGATTTATCTCAGTTTGGTATTGTGTGCGTCAGGTGTTATTACTGTTTATTATTGCTGTGAGAAATATGATAAATGTGATTGTCTTTCAATTCTCATTACTCTTAATATCTGCTGTAGCTTGCCGATAACCGGCAGGCGTAAAATGGCAGGGCGGTGCGTATGGCCAGAAACAAGGTCGCTAGACACGTTCGATCGATTAGGCGAGCGATTGTCAGGTTAAGGCGGCGACAGATAAAACCCGTGCTGGCTCTCCGTCTAATTGGACGGAGCAGTTGGCGAATAGCGCACGCTATCGTGGTGTTGTTACTGTTTTTGATCGCTGCTGCGATTGTGCTGACGGTCATGGTAAGTGGCACGGCAGTGCGTAAAGTGCGTGGCTACGGGGATTTGGCTCGCCTTAACAAGTAGCAAGGGTAAGCGGTATGTGGGCTTATGGGTGGTACGGTAGCTAATCCGTCTTCAACGCTGGTCTGCTGCAAAAGCGGTATTGCAGGCCACCGTGTAAGGTTGCGGCGCGAGTTGTGAGCCTGGCGCGAGTGCGAGTCGCAGTGGACTCAAGGAAAGCGTCTGTGAATTTTACAGAAAAGGCCTCACTGGAATGTTGTCATTCAAACGCACTGAAAAACTAACTTCAAAGCGTGCGTTGTCAATGGCATTGCAACCTAGCTTTTTATTTGGCTGGCAGCCTTCGCCAGTTTGGTAATTCCATTCCAGTCTTTAGCTTCTATCAGTTTCGATGGTGCTACCCAGGAGCCACCGACGCAGGTGACGTTTCCAAGCGCTAGAAACTCTTGAGCATTAGCGGCGTTAACACCGCCCGTAGGACAGAATTGCAGTTCCTGATAAGGACCGTTTAATGCTTTCAGCATTGGTGTGCCACCGGCTTGTAAGGCAGGGAAAAACTTTAATGAGTCTAAGCCGGCGTTGATCGCGACTAGTGCATCGCTTGCTGTTGATATCCCTGGTAGGTACGGAATGCCGCTGGCACGCGCTGCCTCGAGTAGGGTGCTGTTTAAACCCGGGCTGACCATGAAATCAGCCTTATGTGCTTCGCACAATTTGACATGATCTGGTGTATTAACTGTCCCTGCACCGACTGAGACATCACTGACAGATGCTTTGATTGCATCGATCGCGTCAAACGCTGCATCTGTCCTTAATGTAATTTCCAAAGCTCTTAACCCACCGTCAGCGAGTGCTTGTGCCAGGTCTACTGCCGTGTCGACGTTATCAATAACGAGTACAGGGATGACCGGGGCGATTTGCATGATGTCGCGAATATTCATAGGGCTAAACTTCCGGGTTGAATAATGTGAGTGCGCCAGTCTCGGCAGAGCTGATTGATTGACGCATGTTATCAAACAATTGCCTGCCACCGTCCTCGCCTTTAAGGGTCGATAGTTTGGTTGGTTTGCGGTTGGCCCACTCTGTGGCTTCGACCAAGGCATTTAACTCGCCGTTGACAGCGTCAAGCTTGATCGGGTCGCCATCTTTTATCAGTGACAGCGCTCCGCCATGTAAGCATTCCGGTGAAACATGAATTGCAGCAGGAACTTTACCAGATGCTCCTGACATGCGACCGTCAGTGACGAGTGCAACCTTGTAGCCTGCGTCTTGCAGGATCCCCAATGACGGCGTTAATTTATGAAGTTCTGGCATGCCATTGGCGCTTGGTCCCTGATTGATTACCACTGCGACCATGTCGGCATTTAATTCGTCGGCATCGAATGCCTGAAGAAAGTCTGCCTGGCTGGTAAAAACCCGCGCTGGTGCCTCGATGATACGGTGTTGGGGTTTTACCGCCGAGGTCTTTATCACCGAGCGACCTAGGTTGCCCTGTAGCAGGGCAATGCCACCACTCCTGTCAAAGGGTTTGTCGATGTCTGCGATGATGTCTTTGTCAGAAGATGTGGTTTCCGCGGCAGTCCATGTGACTTTGCCGTCATGCATTTGAGGTTCGGTGCAGTAGCGTTCAAGGCCATCACCGGCCACGGTTTTAACATCGTTGTGTAACAACCCGCCCAGAAGTAGCTGGCTTATCACCACAGACATGCCACCAGCGGCATGGAACTGGTTGACGTCGGCTAAGCCATTCGGGTAGATGCGTGTGAGTGACGGTACAACGGCAGATAGTTCACTGAAATCGGTCCAGTCAATGATGAGTCCGGCGCAGCGTGCAATAGCAATCAGGTGGATTGTATGGTTGGTTGATCCGCCGGTTGCGAGCAACCCGACAATGGCGTTGCATATCGATTCTTCTGTGACTAATTCAGCGACTGGTGTGTATTCACCGCCCACGCCACTTATTTCTAACGCCCTAACTGCAGCCGCTGAAGTGAGTTCGTCGCGAATGCCCTCTCCCGGGTTAATGAAGGCGCTTCCCGGTAAATGCAGACCGAGAATTTCCATCAGCATTTGGTTGCTGTTGGCAGTGCCGTAAAAAGTGCATGTGCCTGGCCCGTGGTAGGACGCACACTCTGATTCCATAAGTTCTTTGCGGCTGATTTTACCTTGTGCAAATTTTTGTCTGGCGATAGCTTTATCTGAGTTTGCCAAGCCGGTGGTCATTGGTCCTGCGGGGGCGAAGATTGCTGGCAGGTGACCAAAGCCGAGTGCACCCATTAACAAGCCAGGGACAATTTTGTCGCAAGTACCAAGATAGATAACTGAATCAAATACATCATGTGATAGCGCGATTGCCGTTGCTTGAGCGATAACATCACGGCTGAAAAGAGAGAGTTCCATGCCTGGTCGCCCTTGCGTGACACCGTCACACATAGCGGGTACGCCACCAGCAAAGAGGGCGCTCGCACCAGCTTTGTTAGCGGCGTCTTTGATGATGTCAGGGAAGCGATTAAACGGCTGATGCGCCGAAAGCATTTCGTTGTAAGCTGAGACAACACCAACGGTTGGTGTTCGTTCTTGGTGTAGTACCAGCTTTTCGTTAGAAGAAGCAGCCGCGACCGCATGGGCAAAATTCGTGCAGGAGAGCCGGTTGCGGCGCGGCTGATTCTGTTTGGAACGCTGTGTTCTGGCCAGATAGTCTGACCGTGGCTTTAGGCTTCTTTCGCGAATGCGGTCAGCGACAAGCCTTATTACCGGATGAAGCTTGGACATGGGTAGCAACCTTTGCGTCAGGACCTGTCATCAAGCCCGTGTAATATTACTACAAATATCCTGCCATGCCAAACAATCTTTTAGTTTTTCATGCGAGCTAGCGGCAGAATACCGTAAAGAATAAAGGGTACTACGAATAAAAATGCTTTTGTAGTAAAATTACCGAAAAGTGTAACAATGATGGTCTTGCAGTCTGTCAGAGAATAGATAAGCTGTTGCGGGAGTGGTCTTGCAGCTAGATACTGTGATCAATAATTTTAAAGAAGCGCGACTAGTCGCCACTATTGATCAAAATAGCTAGCTCGAGGGCCCTTCTCGCTGCGACCTGTATTCTCGGGTAACCTCCAAGCAGTACATCACTGTTGATCTGAATATCTAAAAGCGGATTGTCTTAATGTCAAATTCTTCAAATTTTGCGCTGAACCCTTTTGATCTGGTGATTTTTGGTGGTACCGGGGATTTGGCGATGCGCAAGCTATTGCCAGCAATGTATTTTCGTCATCATGAGGCGCAATTGCCTGACGAGGGCCGGATTATCTGTATTGCTCGCAGTGATCTGACCACAGATGAGTTCAGGCAACGTGTGGAAGACGCCTCACGAGGTTTTATAAAACCCAGTGAATTCCATGAGGACACATGGGCTACTTTTTGCGAGCGCATCCATTATCTTAAAATCGATATTACTGAACAGTCGGAATATGACAAGCTCGGGCAGATGCTTGCTCCGTTCCCTGATCGTGTCCGAGTGTTCTATCTCTCCACAGCACCGGGGTTGTTTGTCAGAATCTGTCAGGGGGTAGCGCAGGCTAATCTTGTCACTCCTACTAGTCGCGTGACACTTGAAAAGCCGCTAGGGCGTGACTTGCCCAGTGCAATCGCCATTAATGATCAGCTAGCTGAAGTATTTAATGAAGATCAGATTTACCGAATTGATCATTACCTCGGTAAGGAGACAGTGCAAAATCTGATGGCGCTGAGGTTTGGTAACTACTTGTTTGAACCTCTGTGGCGCCGTGAACATATTAGCGATGTTCAGATCACTATAGCCGAACAACTTGGTGTTGAAGGTCGGGCCGGTTACTACGATCACACCGGTGCACTTCGCGATATGGTGCAAAACCATCTGCTGCAATTATTAGTGATTCTGACGATGGAACCACCGGTTAGTATTCATCCAGATGCGGTACGTGATGAAAAAATAAAAGTACTTCGCTCCCTGAAGCCGCTGGTGGGTCGTGACGTACTTGATGCTTCAGTAAGAGGACAGTACCGAGACGGCATCGTTA
>JALZUX010000431.1 GCA_023301405.1 Granulosicoccaceae bacterium
GCCGTAACTCTGCTGAAGCGTGTCAACGCTAATATACATCCTGATACCCCGTTAAAAGAACTCGGCATCGCCAATAAGCACCTCGTTGCAGTGGCTCGAGCGTTATCTGTAGACTCAAAGGTAGTCATCATGGATGAGCCGACGGCAGCACTTTCGCTGAAAGAGATTGAAGAATTATATGTATTGGTGGATCAGCTTAAAGAAGAAGGGAAGGCAATCCTGTTTATAAGCCATAAGTTTGATGAAGTCTTTTCGATAGCAGATTATTATTCGGTGTATCGTGATGGCGAAATGGTGGGCAACGGTGCGATCAGTGATACAACGCAAAATGAACTGGTGCAGTTAATGGTCGGGCGTCCGGTAGGTCAGGTTTTTCCGGTGCGTGATTCGACAATCGGTGAGGAAGTTTTACGGGTAGAAAACTTCAGTCATCCCACAGAATTTGCAGGCATCAGCTTTAGTTTGCACCAGGGCGAGGTGTTGGGATTCTATGGTCTTGTGGGTGCGGGTCGAACCGAGCTTATGCAGGCTCTATTTGGTATTACAAAAACCTCTAGTGGAACCTTGCATATTGACGGGCAAAAGATTTCGATTGCTTCACCGGAGCAGGCTATATCACATGGAATAGTTTATGTACCCGAAGATCGGGGCAACCAGGGGACCATAAAAGACACACCGATATTTCACAACGTCTCGTTGCCTTCTTTGGCTGCAACTTTAAAGGGTAGGTTTCTCAATCCAAAAGCCGAACTTGCGCTCACACGGGAATTTACAGATCGAATGGAGCTAAGAGCCGCGGCACTTGATCAGCATGTGAATAAGCTCTCGGGTGGTAATCAACAGAAAGTCGTCATTTCAAAATGGCTGGCAACCAGGCCGAAAGTTATTATTCTTGATGAACCCACAAAGGGTATTGATATAGGCTCTAAATCTGCAGTACATCATTTCACCGCAGAACTAGCTGCAAAAGGTATGGCGGTAATATTGGTGTCTTCAGAGATACCAGAGATTATCGGTATGGCTGATCGATCTATCGTGATGCGTGACGGTCGCGTACGCACAGAACTCAGCAAGCAGGAAATGACGCCGGAATCACTTGTGCAGGCTGCAGCCGGCATCGGGAGCGCTGCATGATCAAGCGCCTTATTACGTCCAGAGAAATGATTCTGGCACTGGCTATTCTGGGGCTGGTTGGTTTAATCACTTTGAAGTTCCCGGGTTTTATTGCGCCGTCAAACCTGATTGATGCATTCAACGATACCTCTCCGTTAATTATTCTGGCGCTCGGTCAGATGATTGTCATACTGACCCGATGCATTGATTTATCTGTAGCGGCCAACCTTGCACTGACCGGTATGATTGTAGCGATGATCAATATGCAGTTTCCGATGGTGCCGGTGCCTGTTTTAATCATGGTAGCGATTGCTGCTGGCACTCTTATGGGTATGCTTAACGGCTTGCTCACCTGGAAGCTAGATATCCCGCCCATTGTGGTCACGCTTGGTACGATGACTATCTTTCGGGGATTGATCTTTGTGCTATCAGAGGGTCAGTGGATTAACGCTCATGAAATGAGTGATACCTTTAAAGCGTTTCCCCGCCAAGAGTTTCTCAATCTGCCGGTGCTGTCCTGGTTTTCGATTTCAGTCACCATGATGGTTATTATTATGGTGAGTCGAACCCCATTGGGTCGTGCATTTTATGCAGTTGGTGGAAACCCCAATGCTGCCGTTTATGCAGGAATTGATGTCGGTAGAACCCAGTTTATGGCTTTTACCATCAGTGGTGCATTGGCAGGGCTGACTGGCTATTTATGGGTATCTCGCTATGCTGTTGCTTATGTGGATATTGCCGGTGGCTTTGAGCTTGACGTAGTGGCAGCCTGTGTAATTGGCGGTATATCTATAGCAGGTGGGGTGGGGACAGTAGTAGGTGCGTTCCTCGGTGCGATCTTTCTTGGGGTAATTAAAAACGCATTACCTGTGATAGGTGTGTCACCATTTGCGCAACTGGCTATCTCGGGTGCCGCAATTATCATTGCAGTTGCTTTCAACTCTAGTTATCAAAAACGCAAAGGCCGCCTGATATTAAAGCAGGAGGAAGCGGCAGTTGAGTAGCCCTGTAGACAATGAGGCCGCTAATGCGCCACAGCGTATACCGGATCATTTAAGGTCCTGGTGGCAGCGTGCGTTCTTTAACTGGGAAAGTATGCTGCTGCTAGTCGCAGTGAGCATATTTTTTATTAATAGTTTTGCATCACCCTATTTTCTTGATCCGTGGAATCTATCTGATGCTACGTTCAATTTTACTGAAAAAGCGATGATCGCTTTTGCGATGGCGTTGCTGGTAGTTTCCGGTGAGATCGATCTTTCCGTTGCTTCGATAATTGCTCTGGTATCAACAGCGATGGGCTTTGCTGCAACACTGGGAATGGGCGTTCCCGGATTGATTCTGGTTGCATTGCTTGTCGGGCTATTGTGTGGAGCGTTTAACGGGTTTCTGGTGACAATAATGGGCTTGCCGTCCATTGTGGTAACGATTGGCACAATGAGTCTTTTCAGGGGCCTTTCCTACATTGTACTAGGGGATCAGGCCTATACAGAGTACCCGGCAGAACTATCGTATTTTGGTCAGGGGTATGTGTGGTGGGTCATTTCCTTTGAGTTGCTGTTGTTCTTCATCATTGCGTTAATTTTTGGTGTGTTGTTACATAAAACCCGATTTGGGCGCTCGGTTACCATGATAGGTAATAACCCGACTGGTGCGCTGTATTCCGGCATCAGGGTGAATCGAGTCAAGTTTGTGTTGTTTCTGCTCACCGGTGTGATGGCAGCTGTGGCAGCTATTTGTTTGACCTCACGGTTAGGTTCTACCAGACCTTCCATAGCTTTTGGTTGGGAGCTTGAGATAGTCACTATTGTGGTATTGGGTGGCGTTAATATACTGGGTGGCTCCGGGACAATTCCGGGTGTCTTCATAGCATCATTTGTTTTAGGGATGGTGACTTTCGGCTTTGGTTTGCTTAATGTGCCAGGCATTATGATGTCGATCTTTGTCGGTATGCTGCTTATCATGGTAATTGCGTTGCCGAGAATCTGGATGAGAATAAACAGTCGATCATCCCATGCATAATTAAGGCTGTACTGACAGTCAATAAAACGCAGGATTCATTGTGGAAAAATATGCGTTCAAAATGAAATTGAATCAGGGCGAGCTTGTCGAATACAAGCGACGTCATGATGAGATATGGCCTGAGCTGACAGAGCTGCTAATAAAAGCGGGGGTGTCCGATTATTCTATTTACCTTGATGAAGATACTCACATCCTGTTCGGCGTTTTGTGGCGAACAAGTGACCACAGTATGGATTCATTGCTGCTTGATCCGATCATGAAAAAATGGTGGGCTCATATGGGAGATATAATGGAAACCAACCCGGATAACTCACCAGTGGCAACACCGTTAACACCGGTGTTTCATATGGAATAGCTTCATGACTTATGTAGCCGTTGTTGATATAGGCAAAACCAACGCAAAACTTGCCATCGTTGATTCTGATAAAAGCCAGGAAGTTGATGTTCGCACTGCACCGAATCAAGTGGTTCAGTCCGGACCTTACCCGCACTTTGATGTGACAAGTCTGTGGCAATTTTTATTAAACAGTCTGAAGGAATTTTCGGGCACCTATGCAATAACATCGATCAGTGTCACGACGCACGGCGCCAGCATTGTACTTTTAGATGACAAAGGCGAGCTGGCAAGTCCAATTCTTGATTATGAATACGATGGTCCGGATCGGGTAGTTGGTGAATATAACCGGATAAGGCCGGTGTTTTCAAAAACCGGCTCACCACGATTGTCTGGTGGACTGAATGCGGGTGCTCAGCTTCATTGGCTGTTCCAGCAAGACGATACATTAGCCGGCAGGGTGAAAACTGTTTTGATGTACCCACAGTACTGGGCCTACAGGCTGTGCGGAGCGTTAGCCAATGAGCCTACCTCACTGGGTTGCCACACTGATTTATGGTGTCCCAATGATAGCGAATTTTCAGGGCTGGTCGATGCGTTGGGAATTCGACAGACAATGGCACCGGTTACACTGCCGTCAAGCAAGCTCGGGACCATTTTGCCAGATGTCGCACAAGCCACAGGTCTTGCTGTTGACACACCTGTTTATTGTGGTATCCATGATTCAAACGCCTCGCTATACACCCACATAAGCAAGTTTAAAGCACCATTCTCCGTGGTATCTACCGGCACATGGGTGGTATGCATGTCACCCGGTAGTGATGCAGAACAACTGGATGAGTCACGAGATACATTGTTGAATGTTAGTGCGCTCGGAAAGCCGGTTCCTTCCAGTAGATTTATGGGAGGGCGGGAGTATGACTATTTGTTTGAACAATACGCTGCCGAAAAAACAGATCAGATATTGGATTCGGTTATAAAAAAATATGCGTTCATTCTGCCATCTGTTGAAACTGGAAGCGGGCCATTCCAGAACAGACACTATAAATGGACAGTTGATCCGAAAACCCTGTCACCGCAAGAGCGATATTGTGTCATTTCGTTTTATCTGGCCCTGATGACTGATGTGTGTCTTGAGTTAATCAGTGCAGCCGGGCCTACAGTGCTTGAAGGGCCGTTTACACAAAACGAAATCTACTGCGCAATGTTGGGTGCTGCGACTGGTCGGGATGTTGTCAGTACTGATGGTCAGTCTACCGGTACCAGTATTGGTGCGGCACTGCTGGCTACTGCCAATGCTCCTTCTTCGTACAAAATAAGCTATCGCAGCCTGATACGAGGCGTACCAGATACGCTGGTGTCTTACCGGGATACCTGGCTTGAAAAAGTAGAGAGCATGTAACCGGGATATAACCAAAGTTGAACAATGATTGACTTGCAAGCTAAAAGCAACAATTCCTTCATTGTTGGTGATATTGCTAATGCCATCCAGGTTGTCACTAAGTTGATTGTTATCAAAGGTCAGGGCAAAGACAAATGGCATATCACCGAGGGTCATGGGGACGCTACCACTCAACAGGTTGCTACTAACAGCGAATATTACCCACGGTGGAGTTAGAATGAAACGAAAGCGACAGAAAC
>JALZUX010000432.1 GCA_023301405.1 Granulosicoccaceae bacterium
CAGCACTTGATTTTTCTGGCCATTGAGAACCCAGTGATCGTTGATTAGTTCTGCCGTACATTCGATAGTATCAAGCTGATATCGGCCACCTGGCTCGTAGTGTGCCAGTGATACTGTTTTTTCGCCTGAGATAATACCGGCAATTAATTCTGCTTGTGTATCGCTTGCTATTTCAGCGATTAGGTTGGCGCACATAACGGCACTTAGCAGGGGATCAACACATAAAGCGCTACCAAGTTCTTCAAACACTACTGTGATGTCTGAGCCACTGCCGCCATAACCACCACAGGTTTCAGGTAGTAAAGCGCCAACAATCCCCAGGTCGCATAGTGCTTTATAAGTAGCAGGATTATAGCCTGAATCGCTGTTAGCAGATGCCATGCGGTGCTTGTGGCTGTAGTGATCTTTTAAGTAGCGTGACAACGTATCTGCCAGCATGCGTTGGTCATCACTTCGATTAAAATTCATAGGTTATAGGCCGATTATCATTTTAGTGATGATTCCGCGCTGTATTTCGTTGGAACCTCCGTAGATTGATATTTTAAGTTCATTAAAATAGTGTGAGGCTAACGGCATGGCGTACTCTGGCACTGGCAATGCCGCGTCGTTGCTGTCTTGAAAGTAGTGATCGATGTAAGGCGATGCGTCGGGGCCAAGTGCGCGACGCAACAGATCATTGATTTCCTGCCGTATTACCGTACCTTTTATTTTTAACATGGAACTTTCAGGTCCAGGGGCTGCGTCTTTGTCTGCGCTGGCAACAACTCGTAAGTTGGTGGTCTTCATAGCTAGAAGATCAATTTCTACCTGGGCAATGCGTGCTGCGAACACTGGGTCTTCGATCAACGGTTTGCCGTTATTTACTTGTTTAGCGGCAATGTGCTTTAACTCGGCTAAGTAATGCGTAGCGAAGCCCACGCCGGCGATACCGGTTCTTTCATGAGTAAGCAGGTATTTGGCGTAGGTCCATCCCATGTTTTCCTGACCTATTAAATTTTCAGGAGGCACTTCCACGTTGTTGAAAAATATTTCATTGACCTCTGCGGTGCCGTCAAGCAGCTTGATTGGTCGTACCTCGATACCCGGGGATTTCATGTCGATCAGTAAAAACGAAATGCCTTGCTGTGCTTTACCGCTTGTGGAGGTTCTCACCAGGCAGAATATCCAGTCAGCGTGTTGGGCAAAAGTGGTCCAGGTCTTCTGGCCATTTACGATGTAGTGATTGCCGGTTTTTACCGCACTGGTTTTTAACGATGCCAGGTCAGATCCCGCGCCGGGTTCTGAGTACCCTTGGCACCACCAGTCGCTGCCGTCAAGAATGCGTGGAAGAAAATGCCGCTTTTGCGCATCATCGCCAAACTTCAGCAATACAGGCCCCAGCATATTGACGCCAAAGGGGACGACTCTCGGGCAGCCGGCGGCCGCGGTTTGTTCTTCAAACAAATGTTTTTGCACGGCGGTCCAGGCGCAGCCGCCGTACTCGACTGGCCAGCTTTGCGCCAACCAGCCCATCTCATTCAGTAGGCTGTGGTAATGCTGATAATCCTCTTTGCATAAGTGCTTATGGGACAGCACTTTGTCTTTAAGCCATTGCGGTACTTTGTTAGAAGTGAAATCTTTAATTTGTTGCTGAAACACCAGTTCGTCGGGTGAGAGGTTCAGGTCCATCGTATTGATCCGCCAAAGTCAGCTTTTATTCTGCCTGACTGAGATAAAGTCTAAAAGCGCAGGTGGGAAATTTCTGCAAATAAGGTGATAGGTCATCTAATTGAAGTTCATAGCGGCTGTTGAATTTAGCGGAGAGTTTGATGAGTCAAATCATGAGTGATTTTAAGCTATTGAAATAAAAAGAAAATATTTGCTAGCGACTTTGGGGTGCTGAATTGCTCTAAACCTTTCCTGCAAATGTTATCCTTTAAGCAGGAAAGCTAAATTATTAGAAAGGGGATTACTGTTTGCAGTCAGTTTCTACGATAATTCTTCAGCGGCTTGGGTTGGGCCTGTTGACACTGGTCGTTGTGTCTGTAGTTATTTTCGGTGCAGTTGAATTGCTGCCCGGGGATTTCGCGGAGGCAATTCTGGGGCAGGGCGCAACGCCCGAAGCAGTCACGGCAATCCGCGATCAACTGGGCCTTGATAAACCGATGGTGCAGCGCTACTTCGCATGGCTAGGCAAAGCGGTAACGGGGGATTTCGGGGTGAGTTTTGCCCGACTGAACTTTGCTACTAATTTTGGTGCTTCTACCAATACTAATATCACCACCGTCGCAGACCAGCTAAAGCCCCGCTTTCTAAATACCCTGTTTCTAGCCGGAGTCGCGGCTTCAATCGCCGTTCCTATTGCGCTGATCATTGGCATTTTGGCCGCGTTATATCGCAATTCAATATTTGATCGGGTGGCAAACGTTTTCACATTGACGTCGATATCCAGCCCTGAATTCTTTGTCGCGTATATTCTTATCTTGTTTCTAGCGGTATTAAATCCCTGGTTGCCTTCACTTTCTAACATCTACGAGACAATGGAGTTTGGTGAGCGCCTTAAAGCGACGCTGCTGCCAGCACTGGTGCTGACGCTAGTCGTAACTGCACACATGATGCGAATGACTCGCGCAGCCATTATCAACTTGCTGGCATCTCCTTACATTGAAATGGCACGGCTTAAGGGTTTATCACCGTTCAGAGTGATTGTATTTCATGCATTGCCTAATGCGCTTGCACCGATTATCAACGTGGTGGCGATTAATCTGGCGTATCTCATCACCGGTGTGGTTGTGGTAGAAGTTGTATTTGTTTATCCCGGTGTCGGCCAGTTGTTTGTTGATAGCGTAAAAATACGCGATATCCCTCTGGTGCAGGCCTGTTGTCTTGTTTTTGCCGCTGCCTACATATTGCTAAATCTGTTGGCCGATGTGATGTCTATACTTTCTAACCCGCGCTTGCGTCATCCCAAATGATCGATCATAAAAAAGTTAATCAAGGCTTTACACCATGGGAATAGCTCTGGGGCGCGGTGTATTAGTAGCGGCTATTGCTTGGTTGGTGGTGCTCGCATTGCCGTCGCTGCAATCGGGTGGCATAGATGGCTTATACGAAGCTGCAAAGCAACAGCGCATTGTAAAGTCATTGTTTTGGATTGGTTTAATAGTAGTTTTCGCAGCGGCCGCGTCATGGGTGTTCCGTGAGCTTTTAAGGCGTGCAATGCCGGAAATGATTGCCAAGCCCATGCGCCAGGCGCCACTGACTGCATCGTTTGGGTTGATGATAATTCTGGCGTATATTGTGGTTTCGGTAGGGGCGCCAGCAATAGCGCCTTACGGTGAGGCAGAGATCTTTACCAATATTAATGTGCTTCCTGGTGGTGATCCTGAATTAGGCGGAGATCCGGCACATCTGTTTGGCACGGACCAGATTGGTCGGGATATATTATCGCGTTTAATCTACGGCGCCCGAAACACAGTAGGCATCGCGCTTTTAACCACAATGTTGTCGTTTCTATTGGGTGTGACTTTCGGCTTTTTAGCCGCTACGCTGGGCGGTTGGGTTGATCAGTTCTTTTCTCGAAGCGTTGACGTGTTAATGGCCATTCCGCAACTGATCTTTGCACTACTGTTAATGACTATTGCCTCTGAATGGTCTTACCGGTCTGGTGTATCGCTCACCTGGTTTATGATTATTATTATTGCCGTGCTTGATTCCACAAGAGTGTTTCGCTTAGCGCGCGCGGTGGGGCTTAACATTGTGGTGATGGACTACATCGAAGCCGCCAAAGTGCGTGGCGAAACGCTGCTGCATATTGTCTTTCGTGAAATTCTGCCCAATGCGTTTTCGCCATTATTAGCTGAATTCGGCCTTCGTTTTTGCTTTGTGTTCCTGACCATTGCTTCATTGAGTTTCCTAGGTATAGGCATTCAGCCACCCCTTGCAGATTGGGGCACGATGGTGCGTGATCTTTCACCATTCATAAATTTTGCCGCTTACGATCCCTTAACGGCGGCATTGCCGTTGATGGCGGCAGGGGCAATTGCGCTGCTTACAGTGGCAGTAAATTTTGTGGTTGACTGGATGTTGCAAAATACGTCGGGGTTGAAAGAATGAACCAGCGGTCAAGCACTTCGCGCAGTGGGCAGCCACTGGTTAAAATTCGCAATCTACATATTGAGGGCCGGGCAGACGAAGAATGGCTGCCTATTATCAACGGCATAGACCTTGATTTGTATCCGGGTCGAGTGCTTGGTTTGATTGGTGAAAGCGGTGCCGGAAAATCCACCCTGGGGTTGGCAGCCATGGGCTTCACCCGTGATGGTTGTCGAATCAGTGGTGGTAGCATCGAGTTTGGTGGCATTGATTTACTAGCAATTACCAAAGCACAACGCCGTGCGTTGTTGGGTAAACGCATTGCTTATGTTGCGCAGTCGGCAGCGGCGTCTTTTAATCCGGCGCACAAAATAATTAATCAGCACACCGAAGCGCCGGCCTACCACGGCGTGATGAGCAAGGCGCAGAGTCAGGAAGATGGCATAGATTTGTATCGTCGCTTACGACTACCAGACCCCGAGCAAATTGGTTTTCGTTATCCACACCAGGTATCCGGCGGGCAACTGCAGCGCGCCATGACGGCAATGGCCATGTCTTGCCGACCTGACCTGATTATTTTTGATGAGCCAACCACCGCGCTTGACGTAACCACTCAAATTGAAGTGTTGGCAGCGATCCGCGATATCGTCGAACAGTTCGGCACAGCAGCGATCTACATTACCCATGATCTGGCGGTGGTCGCACAGATGGCAGACGATATAAAAGTCTTGTTGCGTGGTGACGAAGTCGAGCAGTCAGATACACGAACCATGCTTACTGACCCAAAGCAGGAATATACAAAATCATTGTGGGCCGTTAGAGGTTTTCAACGACCGATCAAGCCAGCTGTAGAATCCGCAAGCGTTCCGGTGGTGACCGTTGACCACATCACTGCAGCATACGGGCGCTCAGAAGACGTTCTGAATAACGTAAGCTTTGATGTTCATCGTGGGCGAACTGTGGCTGTGGTTGGAGAATCAGGTTCCGGCAAGTCAACAGTGGCTCGATGTATTATGGGTTTACTGCCGCCGAAGAAAGGCGCAGTTCTGTTTAATGGTACAGCCCTGCCGGTCAGTTACAAAAAACGCACGAAAGACCAGCTTCGCCAAGTCCAAATGATTTACCAAATGGCTGATACCGCCCTGAACCCGCGTATCCAAATAAAAGACATCATTGGCCGACCGGTCGAGTTCTACATGGGTTTAAAGGGTCGTGAGCGCGATCAACGAGTAGAGCAATTACTTGAACAAATTGAGCTTGATCCCGGTCAGTATATGCAGCGGCTGCCGGGCGAGCTTTCCGGTGGCCAAAAACAGCGCATCGGGATAGCCCGTGCATTGGCTGCAGAACCCGAGTTTATTATTTGCGATGAGATCACATCAGCACTTGATCAACTGGTTGCCGAGGGGATACTACGCTTACTGGCCAAACTTCAAGACGAGCTTGGGCTTGCTTATATGTTTATTACTCATGACCTTGCTACCGTTCGGGCAATAGCTGATGAGGTGGTGGTGATGAAGGAAGGTGTTGTTGTGGAGGCTGGACCAAAGCAGGAAATGTTCACGCCGCCGCATCACCCTTATACCGATTTGTTGTTGAGTTCAGTGCCTGAAATGGATCCGGACTGGTTGTCACGCGTGCTGGCTGA
This sequence comes from Granulosicoccaceae bacterium, assembly GCA_023301405.1. Lineage (GTDB taxonomy): Bacteria > Pseudomonadota > Gammaproteobacteria > Granulosicoccales > Granulosicoccaceae. The sequence goes on from JALZUX010000432.1 coordinate 5,723, forward strand.
TCGCGGTGTCGATAATATTGGCGACGCTGCTATGGCGCGAATGGATTGAATTTCCTTGGTACCAGTAACAAGCACAAATTTTAGTGTTGTGCACTGCACTGATAAAATAGTTATGTGCCCATGGTTGGCTGGAACGCCACAGGGCAAGGCCTATCGGGTTGCCACTTGACCCGGTAAATTGTTCACAAGAGAGGATACTATGTCACTAGAACTTGATCGACGCGGTTTTTTGCGTGCGGGTGTTGCAGCCGGTGTAATGGCAGCGACTGGAAGCGGAATGTCGCCTGCTTTTGCTGCTCCGCGGCGCGGCGGCACTTTGCGTATGGGTATCGCTGGTGCTAACACATCAGACAGTTGGGATGCCCGAACGCATTCTGACAGTTTTATGATCATGATGGGTCATGGCACAGTCTTCGACTGCTTGACAGAAGTGGGTGCTGACGGCGTGCTGAAGGGCGAGCTTGCAGAAAGCTGGGAGCCAAGTGCTGATGCCAAAACGTGGATCTTCAATTTACGGAAGGGGGTCACTTTTCATAATGGCAAGCCATTTAACGCCGATGACGTTATTGCCTCATTGAATCTACACACCGCCGAAGATGCAAAATCTGCGGCCAAGCCGATTGTTTCGTCAATCGCTGAATTGACAAAAATGAACGACCATCAGGTTAAAATGGTGCTCAAAGCGGGCAATGCAGATTTCCCTTTTCTGATGTCTGATTATCATATTGTTATGCATCCGGCCGGCGCTATTGAAGAATCAATAGCGAAAGGTATTGGTACCGGTGGTTATATGGTTGAAAATCATGATCCGGGTGTGCGAACCATTGTTAAGCGCTACGACGGCCACTACAAAACAGACGCTTGTTTCTTTGATAGCATTGAGCAAATTGCTATTAATGATGGCAGTGCTCGAATGAATGCACTGATGACCGGTCAGGTTGATGCAATTAACCGGGTTGATTTCAAAACCGAAGTCCTGATGAAGCGTAACCCCAACATCAACATTTTTGAAGTTACCGGTAATCAGCACTTCACCTTCCCAATGCAAACCGGCCTTGAGCCTTACAACAACCCCGATGTAAGAATGGCACTGAAGCTGGCGTTTAATCGTCAGGAACTTGTCGACAAAATTCTGCAAGGGCACGGCGCTGTTGCCAACGATCACCCGATTGGTCCGGCCAACCAGTACTGGCACAAAGACCTTGCGCAGCGAGAATACGATCCTGAAAAAGCCAAAGCGTTGTTGAAAAAGGCGGGAATGGAAGGTCTGACCGTTGATCTATCTGCAGCTAATGCAGCGTTTCCGGGGGCGATTGATGCAGCGCAGTTGCTACAAAGTTCTGCTAGTGCAGCTGGTATCAACATTAAGGTGACACAAGAGCCTGATGACGGTTATTGGTCTAATGTGTGGTTGAAGAAGCCTTGGTGTGCTGCTTATTGGTCAGGGCGTGCAACCGAAGACTGGATGTGGTCCACCGCTTATGAGTCAGGTGTGCCGTGGAACGATACTGCTTGGGAAGATGCTCGTTTTCAGGAGCTGCTACTGCAAGGTCGTGCAGAGCTTGATACCGGTAAACGTAAAGGTATTTACCATGAAATGCAGGAAATCTGCTCTAACGATGGTGGTACGGTTATACCGATGTATGCAAACTACGTTGATGCCCATTCGACCAAGCTAACCAACAGTGGCACTATTGGTAATCTGTGGCAAATGGATGGCTCGCGAATTGCCGAGCGTTGGTGGTTTTCTTAAGTCGATGTAATCGTGCGC
>JALZUX010000433.1 GCA_023301405.1 Granulosicoccaceae bacterium
CCTGTCACAAATGCTGCAGCCATACTGATCCACAGCGCCAGAGAGTGACCTGGCAGCTCTTGCGGGGTAACGTTCAACAGCGTTAACTGCCAATACTTGTGAAATAGCTCTGACAAATGCATGCTCCTGGAATGCCATCACAAAAAATATCTTCAAACCCGTCAAAGAGTTGATTCAACCAAACAACACTTTACCGAACAATCGAACACTATTCTGCGACTTACCACTGGTTGAATATTGCTCTCAAACGAGCCTGCCGAGTGCTACAACGATAACTGAACAAACTTCAACACACGGTGACATTCGCTATTGCTCGTCCTCGTCGATGCAGAACAGGCTAGCGTTTAAACACCAGTCTTATTAGATCTCCTCATCAGTGCTACTATTGCTTTTAGCAAACGCCTGTAGCCAGACTATTGAACAAAAAAACCGATTCATCATGCTCATACGCCAATGACCGAACTTAACTATCAGCCTGGCGGAAAAACGCCTATGAACATGCGATTTCGCGGCTTTTTACCCATTGTGGTAGACGTGGAAACGGGTGGATTTAATGCCAAAACAGACGCTTTACTGGAGGTGGCTGCTTCTATTATTGGCATGGACGAAGAGGGTAACCTATATCCTGAGCCCATAATAAGCACTCATGTTATTCCATTTGAAGGTTCAAACATGGACCCTAAATCAATGGAGGTGAACGGTATCGACCCCTATCACCCGTTGCGCGCCGCTCGCAACGAGCAAGATGCATTAGGATACTTATTTACTCCCATCAGGCGCGCTGTAAAGGCGGCTGGGTGTACGCGCGCTATTTTAGTAGGCCACAATGCATTTTTTGATCTGAGCTTCATTAACTCGGCCGTTGAAAGAAACAAAATCAAGCGCAATCCGTTTCATCCGTTTAGTAATTTCGATACCGTCAGCTTTTGTGGTCTTGCCTTTGGCCAAACGGTGCTGGCGCGATCGGCACAAACCGCCGAACTCGACTGGAATCAATCAGAAGCGCACTCCGCGGTATACGACACCCAAAAGACCGCAGAGCTTTTTTGCATGGTGGTCAATCAGTGGGAAGCACTAAACCGCCCGTAGGTCATCGTGTAGGATGACCAAACCACACATGCAGTTCAATGCTAACCCGATACCGGCAAAGAGACCTTGATCAGACGCTGGCTTGTTCTATCAACGTTGCCAATTCACCGGATTCATGAAGCTCCATGACGATGTCACAACCACCGACCAACTCACCTTTGATATAAAGCTGCGGAAAAGTTGGCCAGTCAGAATAAGCTGGTAAAGATTCGCGAATTTCAGAGTCCAGAATCACATTAACATAGGAAAACTCACGTCCACACTGCTTTAGTGCCTCGCTAGTGCGGCTGGAAAACCCACACATTGGCATTTGTGGAGTGCCTTTCATGAAAAGCACAACAGAATTAGTGTCGATGTGATCTTTTATACGATCATTAACGTCCATAGCGGTTTTACTCAGATTTTGTGATGGCAGGAAAAAAAAGCGCTAACCGTCAACGCCTTCTTTCATTGTCTCATAAAAAGTGGGGATTCAGCGGCCCTGTTTCAAGAGTTGACTACTACAGCGGTTAACACGTCCAAGCTAATCTAACTTGATCGAATTAACGCCCAAGAGCCCAGTTCGACAGTAACAACCACGCTATTTAACGGCTTTTGTTTACAACGCCCCGCTAGTTTCTTAATCTACACGATCCCGAAGTGAAAACAGCTGCCGTTCAAGCTGCTTATTGCTCCCCGCCCACCCAAGGAAATACTAATGGCATCGCCCAGCAGCCCGTCACCTCTTGTCAATTCGTACAGCCGCCTACCGGTTTCATTTGTACGGGGTGAAGGAACTCGTCTATGGGATTCCGAAGGCAGTGAATTCCTAGATGCATTGGGTGGTATTGCTGTCTGCGCTCTAGGGCATTGTCATCCAGCCGTTACTGCTGCGATTAATCAGCAAGCCAGCACCTTGCTGCACACATCAAATCTTTTTGCTATCGAAAATCAATACAACCTGGCGCAGAAGCTTTGCGACCTTACTGGTATGGAAGCCGTATTTTTTGGAAATTCCGGTGCAGAAGCCAACGAAGCGGCAATCAAGCTGACCCGCCTTTTCGCACAGAAAAAAAATATCTCGCAACCCAAAGTCATCACTCTAGAGGGAAGCTTCCACGGCCGCACGATGGCAACACTTAGCGCCACAGGAAACAGCAAAGTTCACAATGGCTTCTCCCCGTTACTGCAAGGCTTTCTTCACCTACCTTACAACGATATACCTGCTATCGAACAGGCTGCTGCGAAAGACAAGGATATCGTCGCTATTATCGTTGAACCCATATTGGGAGAAGGCGGGATTTTAATTCCTGACGACCAATACCTGGCTAATATTCGAAAAATTTGTGATCAAAACGACTGGCTAATGATTTGCGATGAGATTCAAACCGGTGTTGGCCGAACCGGGTCCTGGTTTGCAAGCCTTGGCCAAGGTGTCATCCCGGATGTAATCACTAGCGCCAAGGCACTCGGAAATGGCATACCTATTGGCGCTTGCCTTACAAAAGGTGTTGCAGCAAATTTAATCCAACCCGGCCACCATGGCAGCACATTCGGCGGCAACGCTTTCGCTACTCGAATCGGCTTGGCGGTATTAGAGGAAATGGATCAACAACAACTACCACAACGTGCCGCCGAAGGGGGCGCGCGACTGCTAGAGAAATTGAAAGAGGCACTCCATAACCGACCTCAGGTAACGGAAATCCGTGGAAAAGGCATGATGATTGGCATCGTGGTTGATGCCGATTGCAGCGAACTGGTCAAGATCGGCCTGTCCAAAAAGATTATCTTTAATGTGACTGCTGGAAATGTGATTCGATTGCTCCCACCATACACCGCCAGCGATGAAGAGATCGACGAAATAGCCCGTCGCGTTGCCGATTCAGTCACTGAACTTTGCAATCAACCCGACACCACTGAGCGAGTTGTTTAGCATGAAAGCTCCCATTAAAAATTGGCAAGACTCTCCTACCCGGCACTTCATTTCAGAAACCGACGTCAGTGCTGCGGAATTCCGCCAGTTGATCGCCGCTGGCATAGAACTCAAAAGCAGCTGGCAACGCGGGGAGACCCGCGACACGCTTCACAACAAAACCCTGGCAATGATTTTCGAGAAAGCGTCCACCCGCACTCGCACGTCTTTCGAGGCCGGAATGGCACAACTGGGTGGGCACGCAATAAATCTATCTCCTGCGGATTCCCAGCTAGGCCGTGGAGAGCCCATCACCGACACATCACGGGTGCTGTCCGAAATGGTCGATGCTGCAATGCTACGAACCCACCTTCACTCCACCATCGAAGATTTCGCCAATGTATCCAGAGTTCCTGTCATCAATGGACTCACCGACTTACTACACCCCTGCCAACTGCTTGCCGACATGCAAACGTTCTTCGAATTACGAGGGGATATAAAGGGAGCCCGCGTTACCTGGCTTGGTGCTGGTAATAATATGTGTAACTCTTTTATCAACACTGCGAAATTACTCGACTTTACTCTGGTCATTGCCTGCCCACCAAAGTTTGCACCTGACGCATCATTGCTTGAAACATGCAAAGACAACGTCATGGTGTGCGACACAGCACAAGTCGCTTGCGAAAACGCCGATGCGATCGTGACTGACGTCTGGGCAAGCATGGGTGAAGAGCAGCAAATCACTGAGCGACATCAACTTCTAGCCCCTTTTCAGGTCAATCAATCACTTCTTAGTTTAGCTGGAAAAGACGCTATTTTTATGCACTGTTTGCCGGCGCACAGAGGCGAAGAGGTGACAGCAGAAGTGATTGATGGACCACAAAGCGTTGTCTGGCAGGAAGCAGGCAACCGCCTCCATGCGCAAAAAGCCTTACTGGAATTTTTAATGTTGTAATTGTTGCTAGCATAAGAACACGCTCACAACTTTGCAGTAACACCTCTAGGTGAAATGGAAATTGGAAAGCAATTTGCAATTTGTTTTCAGAAAAGGCCGCAACTCAGGCCGAAATACTCACCAAATTTCCCAACTGACCTTAGGATCTCGCGTTGAAACTACCTTCAGTAAAGCAAGCTTTTGCCCTGCACTTCGCCATTAGTCTTGCCGTTTTTATTGTCCTTGTGTTCTTAATGATGAAATTCTGGTTTCCAGGTGAGCTGTTTTTTATGGATGGCGGCTGGGAAGGGCTTAAAATAATTGCCCCAATCGATCTGGTGCTCGGCCCTGTCTTGACACTGCTTTTTTACCGGCCCTTGAAGAAATCGCTGAAATTCGACATGACAGTGATTGCAATGGTACAGATCTTTGCACTTAGCTATGGCGTGTATTCAGCTTACCAACAACGAACTGCGGCTCTGGTTTTTGCCGAAAATCGATTCGAGACGGTTTCGCTGAGTGAGCTAAAAATTGCCGAAACTCAAATCCAGGCACTGGATATTTCGCCCAAAACTATCAGTGAATTCGGCAAAATGCCGATTGTAGTGTATGCCGAGCCTTATCACGGCGACAACTACAATGAATATTTAACAGACATTGTCAATGGCCTACCGGAACTGCGAGAGAGAACCGATCGCTACATTCCAGTGAGCGAAGCACGAACAGAGATTGAAAATTACCAGATTATCGGAACTACTGGCACGGCGATTGAAGTACCAGCTTCAGGTTCTACCAATACACTGGACAACCGTGCAGAGACTTACACCCTTAGGGCACGATATTTTGACGGAACAATCACTTTTGCAGGCGACAGTTACACAATAGAAAGAAATGACAGCTAGTTTTCTGACAACTGGTTGCCAGACACCATTACATCGCGAAAACTTCAAACCGACTGTGCGGGCACAATGTTAAGCTTCACATGCTTCCTTTGAAAGATTTCTCTCCCGATTACTGGCCCTAAAATTTACAAAGATGCTCATATGTACAAATCCTCTATCACCACCAAACGCGCAGGGCTAAACGCTAGATGAATTATCTGTTCCTGATAGCAGCTGCAACCATGATTAGTCTGGCGGTAATTCCGATCATGGTTCGTCTCGCACCTAAACTTGGCATGATGGACATGCCCGACGAAAGTCGGAAAGTCCATTCAAACCCTATCGCCCGCGTGGGTGGCTGGGGAATAATTATTGGCGCACTGGTGCCCGTAGTAACCCTCACAGAAATTGACACCCCTGTCATTTGCTATCTGTTCGGCAGCATTGTGCTACTAATATTCGGTGCGATGGACGACAAACAGGAAATGGGACACTACACCAAGTTCATTGGACAGTTCCTGGCCGTTATCCCCATGATCTTTTGGGGCGGCCTCTATGTCACCGAATTTCCATTTTTTGGCGGCTACGAATTTCCAACGTGGATTGCTCAAGGCTTCTCAATGATCGCAATGATAGGTGTCATCAATGCGATCAACCATTCTGATGGGCTTGACGGACTGGCCGGTGGTGAAGCACTTATCTCACTGGGTGCGCTGGCACTGCTAGCCTGGATATCACCCGGCAATGAGCTCACAATTACTCTGGCGCTTGCAGCAATCGGTGGGTTGGTTGGCTTTTTACGCTACAACACTCACCCGGCAATGGTCTTCATGGGTGACGGTGGCAGTCAGTTTTTAGGTTTCACCGTCGGGTTTCTAGCCATTCTATTGACTCAAAATGCAGACAGTACACTGAGCAAATCAGTGGTTCTCTTGCTGCTTGGCCTGCCTGTTGTGGATATTCTGATCGTTCTGAAAAAACGCGCTATGTCCGGATCTAACATTTTCCGCGCGACCAGCAACCATATGCACCATCGGCTCTTAGGGGTTGGTTTTGCGCACAAAGAATCCGTCGTCATTATCTACACGCTGCACACTTTTCTGGTGTGCTGCGGCATCTGGCTGGCTCACGCCAACGACTGGCTGATCACAGGGCTCTACCTGATTGTTTGCAGTATGGCCTACCTGTTTTTAAATTTGGCCGAACGCGCCGAATGGCGTCCAGGTCAGACGAAAATATTCGCTATTCTGTCCAATAGTCTCGATACGATAGAAAGAAATCAGCTGCTGATGCACGGTTCACGACGATTTTTAGAAATCGCTATACCGGGCTTTTTGATCGCTTTATCCATTTGGATAAATGATATCCCAAGAGATTTTGGTATCGTGGCTGCGATCCTTGCCGTCGTGCTGGCTCTGCAGGGCTTCAATATTTACCCGTTTCGTGTCAACGCCCGTCGCGGCATCATATACATCACCGTGGTTTTTGTCATCTACCTGTCGACTATCGACAGAGTAACCTGGCTAAACCCATGGGCCATAGGCCTTGAGATCATTTTCTATATCGCTGTGTGTGCCGCTATCTTTCTTGCCATTCGATTCTCTCCCGGTCGACGCAAAGAAGAATTCAAGATCACCTCTTTTGACTACCTGCTGTTATTTCTTATTGTCGGCGCGCTATTGTTTGCCAAAAGCCCACTGTTGTTCGGCAACTTCAACGTAAATATTTTTATTGTTGTATTGGCGATTATTTTGTATGCATCAGAGCTACTGCTGGTAGAGCGTAGGGAGCGAATGGACTTTCTGGGCTGGGCTGCCTTTTTCACACTGGTGGTGATCGCCGTACGCGGGTTCAACCTGATTGAATTCAATATTGCCTTGCAGCCTTAATCGGCAATAACTAGAGGCTGGCTAATGAAGCCAGCCTGCAAGCATCAAAACCAGCCACCACATTGGCTGTCTAGTCTTAGACTCATCTAACGCAATCGGTAATTGTTGCTGCATTACTGCGATAGAACAAAATCTCGAATCAACCTGCTATTGGTGACAAACTCTGACGCTTGTCGTTAATCACGTCGTGTATTAGATCGTCACCGATCACGGTTAACTGCTCTGCAAAACCGAATAGCAAAGCGGTATCGCAAAGCAAATTTATGATCCGAGGAATACCACCACTGCCTTCCCAAATAGAAGGTATAGCAGCATTGCTGAATATCTCGTGCTGAGCACCGGCAATCATTAAGCGGTGCCTGATGTAAGCTCGCGTTTCCTCAAGATCCAGCGGCTCCAGATGGCAATCTACTGCTATTCGATGAACAAACGGCAACAACGCTGGGTCTTTCAAGGTTTCTCGAAGCCCTGACTGCCCCACCAAAACCAACTGAATTAAGTCAAACTTATCCGCATTGAGATTGGACAGCATGCGGAGTTGCTCGGTTATACCGGCGCTTAGATTGTGCGCTTCATCAATGATCATGATCGGTCGCCTGCCAAGCGAATGCTGCTCCATCAGGAATTCATTCAGCGCCTTAAAAAGTTGCACCTTACTTTTTTCTTGAAAATCTACGCCGTACGCCAGCAACATCCATTGCAACAGCTCTTCAAAGGAATCTACATAAGTATTGTTGACCAACCCAACGACGAGTGAACTGTCTTCCATTTGAAGCAGTTTACGCACAAGACTGGTTTTGCCAGAGCCGATTTCGCCAGTGATCACTGCAAACCCAGACTGACTCATAAATACGTACTCAAGCATGGACAATGCTGCCTGGTGTCCTTTGCTCAGGTACAAATACTGTGCGTCTGGCCGCATCAGAAATGGCTTTTCATTGAGCCCGTAAAACGCTTCGTACATGGTATTAGCCGTGAGATAAAAGGTAATGAGAAATTCGCAGAATCACTGCTCAATAACTACAGTCTCGCCAAGAAACCTTACAGTGAATTCATTTTGTTGGTGGTAGCTGAGCGAAACGTGTTGTTTCCACTCACGATAATAGCAATTATCCCGGAACATTGCGGTCCGGCTGCAGTAAAGATGGACTGAAAGTCACCTTTGAAGGTTTAGATGCTGCTTTTACACTAATCCGACCAAGCTTCAGCGAACCCGAACATCTTAATAGGGCCTTACACCAGTGCTGGATCTACCGTCACAGTGACCGTGGCTACAGCAGTGCCACCGTTGCCATCATCGATAATGTATTCAATGGAGTCAGTGCCGACAAACCCAAGGATT
>JALZUX010000434.1 GCA_023301405.1 Granulosicoccaceae bacterium
CCACACCGAAGGGGCCAGTTAACTTGGTCCTTTCTTTAAATTACGCAGGAATAAGTCGTTGACCACCAGTCTGTTGTTACTCCTTATCTTTATCTTGACTGGCGCGGGCTATGTCATTGGCCGTGCGCGCGCCGCCAAAATGCGTACCCACCCCGATCGCGAGCAACACCCCCACTCACTGCCGCGCTACTACGGCTACATGGCCGCCATTTGGACAGCAGCGCCCGCGTTATTAACCGTTGTATTATGGGCGCTGCTTGAATCTAACATTCTTACCAGCATTGTCGCAGCTGATCTCCCGGAAGACCTAAGTTCGCTGCCGGAAGGCCAGCTTAATCTCGTTATCAACGATATAAAAAATCTGGCGGTAGGAAATATATCTCAATCGGCCTCTGATCCAGTGCGGTTACAAGCGGCCGATCAGTTAACAGGCCTGCTTAGCATTTCCCACTGGGCCAGAAATATTGTTAGCATACTGGGCGCTCTGGCAGGCATGTTTATCGGGCTTCGAACCGTAACCAAAGATAAACGCGCCAGGGTATTTGTTGAACGCACGATCATGGTACTCCTGATCGGCTGCAGCAGCTTGGCCATCTTTAGTACGATCGGAATTATATTTTCCGTGCTGTTTGAGTCACTCAGGTTCTTCGATAAAGTACCGTTCAGTGAATTTGCGTTTGGCTTACATTGGAGCCCGCAAACCGCGATCCGCGCCGACCAGGTCGGCAGTTCGGGAAGCTTTGGTGCGGTACCGATTTTTGCCGGCACACTTCTTATTTCTGCCATTGCCATGTTAGTCGCCGTGCCGTTTGGCTTGATGTCGGCGATCTACCTTGCCGAGTACGCCAGCCCCAAAGTACGGTCATGGGTGAAGCCGCTACTTGAAATTCTGGCCGGTATTCCAACCGTTGTTTACGGGTTTTTCGCGGCCCTCACGATGGCCCCGTTAATGCGCAACGTAGGTGAGGCACTGGGACTTACCGTGGCGTCTGAAAGCGCGCTTGCAGCCGGTCTGGTCATGGGCATCATGATTATTCCTTTTGTCTCGTCCTTGTCAGACGATGTCATCACTGCGGTGCCGCAAGCAATGCGTGACGGCTCACTGGGCTTAGGGGCCACCAAATCAGAAACCATAAAAAAAGTGGTTATACCCGCGGCTCTGCCCGGTATCGTTGGCGGTATCTTGCTAGCCGTCTCACGGGCGATCGGTGAAACCATGATTGTAGTGATGGCTGCGGGCCTTGCCGCTAACCTGACTATTAACCCGCTAGAGGCAGTAACAACAGTGACGGTACAAATTGTCACCCTACTGACTGGTGATCAGGCATTCGATAGCCCTAAAACTCTCGCCGCATTTGCATTAGGCCTGCTACTTTTTATCACCACATTAATACTGAACATCATCGCACTAAGAACCGTGCGTAAATATCGCGAGCAATACGAATGAGCAACCAACCCGAAACTCGCACTGATATCAACGAGCCCAACGACCAACCAGTGCCTGAGCGCAATACCACAGAGATCGTTAGAACAGGCCTGAAAAAACGCTATGCCCGCGAACGACGGTTTCGTCTGTTCGGGCTCACCGCTATTCTGGCTAGTTTGTCTTTTCTGGCCATGTTGATCATCACCATTTCAATTAAAGGATTGCCTGCGTTCACACAAACCTTTATGAAACTTGACGTCACGATGGACGCGTCCACGCTCGGTGTTAGTGAAGATTCTGATGTTGATCAGCTACGCAAAGCCAATTACAGCGGCGTGATTAAAAAATCTTTACTGACGACTTTCCCCGACGTTAAAAAACGCAACGACAAAAAGGCACTGTATAAGCTTGTCAGCAAAGGCGGACAGTACGACCTGCAAAGCAAGGTAATCGCCAACCCTGAATTAATTGGCCAAACCTTAAGCGTGTGGCTACCAGTGGGTGATGACGTAAACTCATACATGAAAGGCATTATCGACACCGACCTACCAGAGAAACAACGTCGCTTCAAAGACAACCAGATTGAATGGATCGAATCATTAAAATCAGATGATCGTATTGAACAGCGCTTTAACTCAACGTTCTTTACCCAAGGGGATTCCCGTGAACCGGAAATAGCCGGCATCAGAGGCGCACTGTTTGGCACCATGCTAACGCTAGCTGTCACTCTGGCACTGTCATTTCCGGTGGCTGTTGCCGCCGCTGTATACCTTGAAGAGTTCGCGCCCAAAAACCGCTGGACCGACATGATCGAGGTAAACATCAATAATCTGGCGGCTGTACCTTCGATCGTATTCGGGTTACTGGGCCTTGCCGTGTTTATTAACTACTTTAACCTACCACGCTCTGCCCCTTTAGTAGGCGGTTTAGTGCTGTCACTTATGACCTTACCGACAATTATTATCTCAAGCAGAGCCGCCTTAAAATCGGTGCCGCCGTCGATACGCGATGCTGCTCTCGGACTGGGTGCTTCACGACTTCAGGTTGTCTTCCATCATGTACTGCCACTGGCGATGCCGGGTATTCTGACTGGTACTATTATTGGTATGGCACAAGCACTGGGGGAAACAGCTCCGCTGTTAATGATTGGCATGGTGGCTTTTATCGTCGATGTTCCCACCACGCTGACCGATCCTGCAACAGTATTACCCGTACAGATATTTCAATGGGCAGACTTACCGGAAAAAGGATTTGTTGAAAAAACCTCGGCAGCAATTATGGTGCTGTTGGCCTTTTTGATTTGCATGAACGCGTTCGCGGTTTATCTGCGAAGTAAATTTGAACGCAAGTGGTAAGGTATTCCAAACAAAACATGCACGCAAACACTTCTGAAGATTGCAAAATATGAATCTAGATCAAGATCAAGAAAAAACTCAAGAGCAGACGATAGAAGAAATCGTCGCCAGCCTGGGAGACACCGTTGGTGAAGCTCGTGTTGACAATCCCAAAATGTCTTGCACTGGTGTTGATGTTTTCTATGCCGCCAAACAAGCCATTTTTGGCGTCGATCTGGATATCGCTCCTAACGAAGTTATCTCTATGATTGGTCCGTCTGGCTGCGGAAAATCAACACTGTTGCGCTGCCTGAACCGCATGAACGACACCATCCCAATCTGCAAAGTCACCGGTGAGCTAACACTTGACGGGGATAACATCTATGGCAAGGATACTGATCCGGTATTACTGCGCGCTCGCGTTGGCATGGTGTTTCAAAAGCCCAACCCGTTTCCTAAATCTATTTACGAAAACGTGGCCTACGGCCCACGGATACACGGGCTAAGCCGCAACAAGGCAGACCTTGATGATATCGTTGTCACCAGCCTGCGAAAAGCAGGCATCTACAACGAAGTAAAAGACCGGCTTGATGAACCGGGAACCGGTCTATCTGGTGGGCAGCAACAACGGCTTTGTATCGCACGCACTATTGCCTGCAGCCCCGAAGTTATTCTGATGGATGAACCGTGCTCCGCCCTTGACCCCATCGCGACAGCAAAAATTGAAGAGCTCATTGATGAATTACGTGAGAACTATTCTATTGCTATTGTCACTCACTCAATGCAGCAAGCTGCACGAGTATCCCAACGCACCGCTTATTTCCACTTGGGTAAGCTGGTTGAAGTCGGTGATACCGATACAATATTTACTAATCCACGGCACGAGCTAACTGAAAATTACATCACCGGTCGCTTCGGATAGAAAACCACATAACTCGGACAAAAGGTAATGAGAAAATTTAACCCCGAAGGTCATACCGCACATCAGTTTGACATCGAATTAAACGACGTCAAACATAAAGTGATGAACATGGGTGGCCTGGTTGAATCCATGGTGCACAACGGATTGGAGGCACTAATGACTATGGATGCTGAGCTTGGCCGTCAGGTCAGTGAGGATGATCATCGTGCCAACCAATTTGAGCTAGACATAGACGAAGACTGCACCCGTATTCTGGCAAAACGCCAACCGGCTGCCAGTGATTTACGCTTAGTGCTTACCATTATTAAAACCATTTCCGACCTTGAGCGCATTGGAGATGAAGCAGAAAAACTGGGACGCATCAGTGTCAAGCTGTCGGGTGAGCCCGATATTCCTCCCTATTACAAAGATTTGCGCCACCTGGGAGACCACGTAAAAACCATGCTACGTGAAGCGCTGGATGCATTTACCCGCATGGATGTCGAAGCGGCGTTCAGAACGGCAGCCAAAGATGAAGCCATTGATCAGGAATACGCAAACATTTCCCGGTTACTTATCTCGCACATGATGGAAAACCCACGCAACGTAAGTTATGCACTAGACATGAGCTGGTGCGCACGTGCACTTGAACGCATAGCAGATCACGCATGCAACATCTGTGAGTATGTAATATATCTGGTAGAAGGCAAAGACATACGCCACGCTAACCTAGATGACATGCGTAAAAAACTGCTTTAGAAATCGTTACGATCAACACCTTCAGCGGCAGCAGCTGTACAGAGCTGCCGCTCATTTCTGATCACTGGCATACTTTCGCATCACCATCAGCCAAACCAACAACAACACCAATGGCAATGCGATCGACAACAACACCGCCAAACCCAACCACCCTTCCCCTGCGGCGTTATAGCCCAACACTGAATACACCACCGCCAATACACCATTGGCCAACAATACTGGTGGCCAGAACAGACGTTGAGCCATCCGGTAAGCCCCCGCTAGTAGTACCGAGGCCTCAGCCAGCACTGGCAATCCTCTGAGTGCCGTCAACAACCACGGACCAAATCGATTTAACCAGCCAGCAGTGGCATGGGTATCGGGTGAATTCGACAGTTTTTCCAACAAAGGCAATCCAAACCGATACCCAAGACCGTAACCAATGGCACTGCCAACCGACAGCCCTATCCAACTTAGGACGGCCGCCTTCAACACCCCAAAGACCGAACCGGCAAACGTCATCACTGCACTTGAAGGTACCGGCAGCAGAATATCTGTGACCAACGCAGCAACTATCGCCATAGCCGCACCAACACCACCAAGCCCGGCCCGATCAATGATATTGCGCTGAAACCATGCTTCGGACTGATCACCAAAAAGCAAAAACGGTAAAATAGGCACTAGCAAAACAATCAAGAACAACAACGCACTGCGAACTAACGGCATCGATAAGATAAATTTCTCCTGAAAAAAATTCAGTTAGGTATTAGTCTAATGGAAATCGAAACCGTGGCTGGCATTATTCATTGAGTCATCAGTCGTACCTCTTTAAAGCACACCTTGAACA
>JALZUX010000435.1 GCA_023301405.1 Granulosicoccaceae bacterium
GGGTCGATCATCAGCACTAGGATTAGACGTTTTAATCACGCTGAAACTATTTTCATGTGCGCGTTCCTTTGCTTGACTGGTGCGTATAGTATATTCCTGTAAGCGTTTGGTGTTTTCGCAGTTACACAGTAGCGACATCGTCATTAAAAACAACTCTGATGGTTGATGGCGCCCCTCTGTTTTTCATTATCTTAGCCGGTATTTTTATGCAAAAACAAATTCAGTTCTTATTGCTCAACGTTGCGCATTTTTTAGATCATTTGTTTATGCTTGTCTTTGCGACGCTGGCTGCTCTGATGCTTTCCAGAGAGTGGGGGCTTGATTACTCAGTGTTGATTGCCTATGCGACGCCTGGCTTCATCGCTTTCGGCGCGTTTGCTTTGCCCGCTGGCTGGTTGGCTGACCGGTGGAATCGTCATGCCATGATGGTAATATTTTTTATAGGTATCGGCGCGTCGGCGATCGTAGCTTCACTGGCAGATTCGCCTTTGCAGATAAGCTTAGGCTTGTTTCTGATTGGTGCTTTTGCAGCGATCTACCACCCGGTTGGTATTGCGCTAGTGCTAGAGGGACATGAGCGGTCCGGGGTGCGAATAGCTGTTAACGGGGTGTGGGGTAATATGGGGGTTGCCTGCGCGGCGCTTCTTACGGCATGGTTTATTGATTCCGGTGGTTGGCGTGCTGCATTTGTATGGCCCGGTGTTTTGTCAATTCTATTAGGTGTTGTTTACTACGTCAGTGCAGTGAAAACTGAAGATATTGGATCTAATTTTTTTTCGTCTGCAGTGACACGCGCCGGCAGGGTAGCGACGGCAAGTGAGTCTCAACCAAACCATAAGAATTTCAGCAGAATACTAGTGGTGGTTTTTTTGTCAACAGCACTTGGGGGCTTGTTGTTTCAAAGTACTACTTTTGCGTTACCAAAAGTATTGTCTGAAAGAATGTCTGAAGTAACTGTCAGTGCAACTGTGGTGGGGCAGTTGGCATTTATTGCTTTTTTTGCAGGGTCTATGGGGCAATTGGTGGTGGGTTATTTGATCGATCGAATCTCTCCACGAAAAATATTTATGTGGGTGGCTGCACTGCAGGTGGTGTTTTTTACCATCGCCGTAAGCGCGCACGGCAAGTTTGCCATGGTCGCGGCGGTGGGCTACATGTTAGTGGTTTTCGGGCAAATACCTATAAACGACGTGCTGGTGGGGCGGATCACTCATCCGGGTATAAGAAGCCGTATATTGGGTATACGATACACCATTACAATTCTAGTGATGGCAAGTGCGATACCGCTTATTGCTGCTATCCATTTAAACTATGGCTTTGGTGCGTTGTTTAAACTTCTGGCGGGAGCGGCGGCGGTGATCTTTCTAGTGGTGTGTATGTTACCGTTAAATTTAGCCGCTCAGCCAAAACTGCCATCTGCCTCGTAAACAAATTTTAATTTTAATCTTAGTCTTACTTAAAAAAACGAATATACAGAGAACCACACTATGACTGAACCTTGTGATCTTTCAGCGGTTGACGCGGTAGTCAATATTAAGTCTGGAAAATTATCACCGCTGGAGTTATTGCAAAGCTGTCTTGATCGAATAGAGTTGGTTAATCCTGCATTAAACGCTGTTGTTGCCAGTGATAACGAGACGGCTATGGAGTGTGCTCGTAGGTTGACAGACAAAATTCATCAGGGCGACGATGTTGGCTTACTGGGCGGGTTGCCGGTAGGTATCAAGGATCTTGAAGCCACAGCCAATCTTAGAACTACCTATGGGTCGAAGCTTCATGAAGACTACATTCCTGAGGAAGATGACTTCATTGTTGGTAACCTACGCAAGCATGGCGGTAACGTATTTTGTAAAACCAATACGCCGGAGTTTGGTGCCGGAGGTAACACGGTAAACCGTGTGTACGGGGTAACCGGTAATCCTTTTGATGTTACTAAAACCTGTGCAGGCTCGTCAGGGGGAACAGCGGTAGCGTTGGCGGTGGGTATGGCACCATTGGCTACCGGGTCTGATTATGGTGGCAGCCTTAGAACGCCGGCGTCATTTTGCGGTATTACGGGGTTTCGCCCATCACCGGGTGTTGTGCCTAGTGTGAAAAGTCTGGTGTCATTGAGCCCGTTTCCAGTGCTTGGGCCGATGGGACGCAGTGTCGCTGACACTCACCTTCTTTTCAGGGCGCAGTCGGCATTTGATCGTCGGGACCCTTACAGCGTCGACGCGCAACAAATTCCAGATGTCATAGAGCCGATAGATTTAGATAAGCTTAAAGTGTCCTGGACGACTGACTTCGGGTGTTGCCCGGTTGATCACTCGATTGCTGAAATATTCAAAAGTCGCATTGCATCCATTGCGGGTAACTTTAAGCAATGTGATGAACGCAGTCCGATAATGGATGGAGTGCATAATGTTTTTGAAATTCTGCGCGGTATATTTTTTGTGGCCGGGCATGAAGTTCATCTGAAGGAAAATCGTGATCTTCTTGGTGCAAATGTAATTGATAATACCGAGCGCGGTCTGTCTTATAACTTTTCTGATGTCAGCCGCGCCTTTGCACGTCAGTCTGAGTTGTATCGCACTATGCTTGAATTTTTTGATGAGTCAGATATTCTGATTACGCCAGCTGCGTCGGTGAGTCCGTTCCCACACAAACAACTCACGATAACGCAAATTAATGGCCAGGAAATGCCCACTTACATGCGTTGGCTGGCTTTGGCTTATGTGCCAACAACCACTTTGTGTTGTAGCTGTGTATTGCCTTGCGGGCTAGACGATAAAGGCTTGCCGTTTGGCATTCAAATCATTGGTCCTAATGGTTCTGATGCTAAAGTGCTCAGGGTTGCTGCAGCCATTGAAGCAGTGCTGGCCGCTGATCCCCTCACAGCACGCCCATTGCCTGACATTAAGATGCTGGCGGCTTTAGGTCGGCAGTCTTCATTAGGGTAGGTAGGCGAGTTGTAGTCTTGATGACTTTGCATCTACAGCATCGGTCAGAGCGCTTGAAATCGGGAGTGCCCGATATCCGGTTCGTCGACGTGTGTGTTTTTTAGTAGGTAACTATACTGTGCTAGCGAAATCCCGTGCGTTTTTACACTTGTTACAGGAGGATTGTTGATGATTTATTTTATCGAATTTTTATTTCGCTGGGCGCATGTACTGTTTGGGATGGCCTGGGTCGGGTTGCTCTATTATTTTAATTTCATTCAGGGTGAGTATTTTAAAGAGGCGCAAGCCGATGCAAAAGCAGACGCGCTTAAAAAACTTGTGCCTCGTGCGCTGTGGTGGTTTCGATGGGCGGCACTGATGACGTTTGCCACTGGTGCCTACCTGTTTTTATCACTTGGTGCGGGTGTCAATCAGTACATAGCCATTGCCGCCTTGATGGGGTCGATCATGTTCCTCAATGTCTGGTTAATAATCTGGCCACACCAGAAAGTAATTTGCGGAATTAAAGAGGGCGATATCGCAATGTCAGGGGCCAAAGCGCTGTTGGCATCGCGCACTAATGTTTTATTTTCTGGTCCCATGTTGTTCGGTATGCTTGCCTCAAAGCACGGAACGTTTGGCCCGGGTAGTGGTGGTATGGAACTCGCCTCACTGACAGACTTCGGGTTTCTTATGGCGTTGGCTATTGTCATAGCGCTTGAAGTTAATGCTATTGTTGGTCAGTTACGACAATTGGCGACGGTTGTTGGCGTTGTGCAGTTAAGCGTTGCGTTGACAGCAGTTATTTATCTAATACTGCATTTGCTATAGTCAGGTTTACTGCAATCCTGATTTCATGAATTACTAAAAACGGCTACCGAATGTTGGTTGTTGAGCGGGAGTATTATGTTTAGTCTTGAAGGTAAAGTGGCTGTCGTCACTGGCTCAACGCGGGGAATAGGTAAAGCCATTGCTCGTAGTTTTGCTGATGCCGGCGCACGAGTAGTAATATCCAGTCGTAAAGCAGATGCGTGTGATGAGGTAGTCGCAGAATTTAAACGTGACGGGCTGCAAGCGCTGGCAATTCCCTGCCATGTAGGGCGAAAGGAGCAATTGTCTGCGTTAGTAGAAGAAACGCAACGTGGTTTTGGGCCAATTGATATTCTGGTTTGCAATGCAGCAACCAATCCGGTCTACGGGCCGATGCATCAGGTGAGTGATGAGGCCTTCGATACGGTGATTAATACTAATGTTCGGTCGGTATTCCAGTTGTGTAATCTGGTGTGTCCTGATATGGCGCTGCGGCGACAGGGCTCTGTTATTGTGACATCCAGCATTGCCGGTATCAGAGGCGATGCAGTGTTGGGGGCTTATGGAATATCAAAAGCCGCTGAAATGGCTTTGGTTCGAAATCTGGCCATTGAATGGGGGCCGAGCGGCGTGCGTGCTAATGCCATAGCCCCTGGACTGGTAAAGACTGATTTTGCACGTGCGTTGTGGGAAGATAAAGAACGTTTAAATCATGTAGAGGGGCTTACCCCGTTGCGTCGGATCGGGCAGCCTGAGGAAATAGCTGGTGTGGCTTTGTTTCTGGCCAGTGAAGCGTCATCATTTGTGACAGGTCAGGCCATTGTCGCTGACGGCGGTATGACCATTTGTTGAGTGTTTCGAGCAATAGTAAATGACTGAACAAGAACTTATTTTTAAAACAAAGTGTCGGTGATGACGAAACTAACAATGCGCATTGCGCTGTTGGCGTTGTTTATTGTTTTGTTGGGTTCGTGTGCTCCACTGCCCGCATTGGTGCCGCCGTCAGCGCAACAAGCTGATCGGGTGTGCCGCTACGCGCCGGGACTTGATACAAGCTCTAATTTCTCAGAGCTCGAGTCCAGTTTGATTGTTAATGGTACTACGCTTGATGCTTTGCGTCGGTCACTTGCGTCTATTAAGCCGGAAGGTGCGCCTAATGAGTTTGCCAGTACCCGTTGGTCTGTGCGATGGGACTTCAACTGGCGACCCGGAAGCACGGGTTGCAAAGTTACGTCAGCGGTTGCGATGGCTGAGATTGATTATCGTTTTCCGGTATGGCCGCAGCAACTCAACATTAGTGATCGTTCGCTGGTGAGTCGCTGGGGTAAATTTAGTGATGAATTTCGTGCGCGCCATTGTCGCTATGGTGAGTTTAGTATTCAGGCAGCGCAAGAGGTAGAGCAGGCGCTAAAGACAATCTCACCACGAACAAGCTGCCAGCGGTTACAGGCCGATGCCAATGAGCTGGCCGGTGATATTGTTGGCCGTTATCAAAAGCTTGATCAGCAATTAAGGGCGCAGGCAACGATCAGTCCGTTGTAGTGCCGCACCCTTAACGTTTAAAAGTGTGTGTCTATTCAGTTCCTATTTGCTACAACGCGTGATGTCAGTTGGCAGAAGTCTAGTAATTGCCCTTGAAAGGCATTGCGGTTATTCGCGGATTACACGTCAGCTCTGATCATAAGGTAGACTATTCTACCGTTGCTGAGTGTGTAATGGGGCCTGTCGGGCAACTGTCAGTAACAGATGATTTATCTCATTAACTTTAAGATTTATACAATTTCAAAGGTAGCTAGCTTTTGCCATCTATAGACAGTTTGATCAATGCGTTCATCACGCTTTTCGTCACCGCGGATCCTGTTGGCAATGCGCCTCTTTTCTTGGGGTTGACTGTTGGACTTTCGGCTTCCGTCAGACGCTCCATTGCTATTCGGGGCTCTTTCATTTCATTTGCTATTCTTACGTTGTTTGCGATCACAGGTACATCGATCCTTGATGCTATCGGGATTACGATTGACGCCTTTCGTATTGCAGGTGGACTACTTTTGTTTGTTACTGCTTTTGAGATGATTTACGGTCAACGTCAGGAGCGACGTGAAGAAACAACAACTGCTGCTTCTGATCATGCGGCTAATTTGGCGGTGTTTCCATTAGCTATTCCACTACTTGCAGGCCCCGGCACAATCTCCGCGACTATACTGCTTTCGTCGCAACTCTCTGCTAACACGACGGACAATGGCTGGACCGCTACTCTCGCATTAATTGCGGTTATCGCTGTTCTAATGATACTAACAGCAGGCGTTCTGGTAGCCGCTGAGCTACTGGATAAGTACATTAGCAACACGGGTAAATTAGTAGTAACTAGATTGCTAGGAGTCCTACTGGCGGCGTTATCGGTGCAGTACATAGCTGATGGTGTACTGGCTTTTGCCAAGCATTGATTAATGAGTGCTCCCTATCTATACAACGAGGGCTAAGTGTCGAAACCTGTCTGTCACTACCAGCTTAATAGTCAATTCAACTGAGATGAGCGAATGTCTGGTGCCGCCAGATTGCTGACAGTCGTCAAAAATGAATTGATATAATCGTCGTCGAAAGCTGATCACTCTTTTTTGGAAAGCATGGGGCCTGTATCGTGAAGCGATCAGCTTGATTTAAGTGATTCTCCCAACAAATGGGCATTCGTCTTTGTAGCTGTAACGTGCAAGATCGTGTGTATATAGGTTCTTTAATCGCTTTGGTGTAGCATTTGTGGGTGAGGGCGTTGTTTGTAACGATTTGACGTGGCTGATATCTGGCGAATTCGCGGGTAGATTTCGGGGTGGCGTGATCTTGGCTTACTGAACCCTTGTGTGTCCGTTTCCTAATTGCGTTGCGATCTGCCCGCTTTTGGTACGTGTTTGAACAATTATCTCTGCTTAGTCCATGAACATTTCGGGTTAGGTTGCGTGCTGAGTTTTCCTTTTTCTTCGAGTCTATCCTTGAATCTTAATCCCTTTGTTACATGCCGTATTCTGGCGAGAGAAATTTCAA
>JALZUX010000436.1 GCA_023301405.1 Granulosicoccaceae bacterium
ATATCGCCCCCCTCTATGAATCCGGGGCCGGAAATAGTTTTGACTGTTGAGTACAGTGTTGTCAAAGGCGGCGTGATAGCGGCGGCTTCCGGTAGCCGACTGGGTGCACCGGGTCGCATGATTACAACGCCCTTTGGCAGGCACAATGCGGCGTCCTCCACGAACACAGAATCAGGAAGATCTTCCAGAGCATCAAGCTCAGTAACAGTTGCTCCGGTACTTTTTAGGGTGGCAATGTAATCTTGGTGATGCTGCAGAAAAAGATCAAAGAGTGGCTGACCAGTATCAACAGCGCGTAGACCATCAATAATACTTTTTGCAGGTGTACGTGTGATGGCGTGAGTGAAAGTATAAGAGTGCTGGGACATAAAAGTGCGACTTGCTAAAAAAAGTAAAGCATTAGTATAAGCCTAGCCGGTAGTTTGTGCCATCGTTGCTTCGGCTGCATTTTTCCTCTGGTCCGGTGAGGAGATTTTTTCTGAATTTTGATTGAAATAAATTTTAGAATGAGAGATCAGTCTGTGCAGCGATAAGTGCTGCGGCGCAGTATAGGTTTGCTTTGGCGTGTTTTCATTGTATTGCATCAGTCGGAATCGGACACAAGCCTGATGCCAATTTGAGGCAGTATCGGCGCAGATTCTGTCGTTTCAAGCAGCCGTTGCTTTTGCCTCCGACAGCACTTCATGCTTGTCTGCCAGTTTTTTTGCGTTTTCTCTAACGGCGAACGTGAGCTGGCGAGTTCTTTCGATTCACGCTTTTGTTGCATACCCCGCTTATTTTTTCTTTCCAGGCTTTCGCGCCATTTTCAAACAGGGTCGATTGCCACTTGTAGTACAGCGACGGGGTGATCTCGTGCTCCTCACATATTACTGAAACTGCCTTTCCACCTACCAAATGAGATTTCACGATCTCCAACTGATCTTGCGGATCCCATGATCTCTTTTTCGTTGATAGCGTAATCTTTACGCTCCTGATTTTTTCTAGTTTAAATCAAGCTCGTGTCCTATTCACGTTGAACCAAACCAGTATTAGTTCAACGAGTTGTTTTACATTTTTTGCGAATTTCAAAGCATTTTAACCAATACTGTCGCCTGGGATTCAGCTTTAGCGGTATTTTTAAGGGCAAATGTTAAAAATTATAGTTCTCTTGCCGATTGTATAGTGTGGATTCGTGGTGGCAAGCACTTCTCTCTGAAATTGATAGTCGGTTGATCTATCTTGCTGTGCTAGGCGATTTGGCGAATTCGATGTGAAGGTTTTTTTGATCAATCGAATGTCAGGTATTTTGTAAGTAAAAACCCTGAGCTATCGAAGGCTCTGGTTTGCATTATACAGTTATGGTTTGAAATTCATGATCTGAGCCTCCAGAAAAAAAAGCGAACATTGGACTCACGAGTTCCACGCGTAAACGCATTGTTGTATTTTTGCATTTTCGATGAAGCTCATTTTTGAGTGAATAGTAAATTGCAAAAGATATCATTAGTCAATAAGAATTTAATCATCATTAGTTTCGTATCGATGTTGCTTGTTTTTTGGCTGGGTACAACGGTGTGGTTTGATACTTATACTCAACGTGGTGATGCTGCCCAGCTAAAAATATCTACGCTACCGGAAGAAACGTTGTTTAAACTGGCGCGCAGTATTGCGTTGGAAAGAAGCATTATAAATTCAATTCTTGTTGACGAAAAAGACGACCCGGGCAAGATTGATCTGCTGTATGAGATCGCTGGAGAATCAAGCCGCATGAAGAATCAGGCGATCCAGCAAATCGAGGAAACCCGCAATACTGAATCAAGGTTTATCCATCACAGGTACAGCAATGAAGCCATTGAAAGCCTGATTGTTGATTTAAGGGACGGTTTCGATAGGATATCGCAGATAACATCAATTGTAATCGTACAACTTTCCGTTCATCCATCAGATAGAGATGAAAATATTCGTATGCAGTTGTTTGATGCTTACGGAAACCTGATTGAAAATGTTAATAATCTGCGTCTCAGAATGCACTTCCTGCCAGCCAGGAACTACCAACACGTCATTGCAACTCATAGCCTAAAAGATGCCGTTTGGGACATAAGTGAGTCTGTCAGTCAGATCGGCTCCCTACTGAATAGTTATCTGATAAAACAAGAGACCGGAACATTAGACAATATGAACCGCGAAGGTCTTTTATTCAGAATATATCAGCAGGCGCAACGCTCTGAGAATTCATTGTTTGAAATAAAAGAGTATTCAGCAAGTAACGATGCAGCAGATCAACTGGAAAGTAAATTTAATGAAATAATGTCACTGTACTCGGGAAGTTACGAAAGCATTGGCAAGCAAATTCAAAACGCCGTATCAGTAAGCAGCGCTTCAACTGTTTCTTCCACTGAATGGCGGCAAGTATCCGATGAGTTTCAAAGGGCAATAAGAGAACTCTCAGATGATACTATTCAACAGACTCTTGTAAGTGCGCAGAAAATTGAGCGTTCTACAATTGTGGGTCTGGGGCTAAATACCCTACTTGTGCTTTTATGCATAGTAATAGCCTTGATATCTATTAGAATGTCAAAAAATATACAGCATCAGGCAACCCACGATGATCTAACAAAATTGCCAAACAGACGGTTTTTCACTTCGTTTCTGCAAGAGGCAATTCTTAATACAAATACAGAGACTGAACAACTGTATTTAATGACTATTGATCTCGATCAGTTTAAATCTGTTAACGATACTCTAGGGCATGCAATTGGTGATGCGCTGTTGATTGAAATGGCACGCAGGATCAATCAATGTACTGACGATTATCAGTTTGTCGCCAGAATGGGAGGGGACGAATTCTCATTGATCCTTAACAGCAATGACTACAACGAAGTACTTAAGCTGGCTGAAAAAAT
>JALZUX010000437.1 GCA_023301405.1 Granulosicoccaceae bacterium
GGCACCGCAGAGCATGTGTACGAACTCATGCTAGAGCTCAACCGCGAGCTAGGCACTGCGTTTATGATTGTTACTCATGACACAAGGCTTGCTGCACGAATGCAGAAAGTCTATCGCCTGACGAGCGGCAAATTGATCAGAGAATAGCAGGTGCTGTGGATTTACCCTGTTTGCCGCGTCTCTGTGATGCTAAGCTGGGAAGGTAGTCAGTAGTTTGGTAGTCAGAAGTGGTTGTAAACGCAGTTTGCTTTATCGTCGGTATCTGTTGTCTGGTTAACCTTGGCGTGTTGCCGGGTAACCTCTCACTTGCCGTGTTAACTCTTGTCACCGTTGCTGTGGCAAGAAAGTCAACTCCTGTGCTGTTTTTAGCACTAGGTTTTGTGGTGGCATCACTAAGCGCCAGTAGCACGTATTCTAAAAGTATCCCTGCTGAGTTTCTGAACAAAGAAGTGCTTATAACCGGCTCGGTGGCTGGGCTGCCGCAGGATAACGGCATTCGTCTTCGGTTTTTGCTAACCATTGATTCGGTGACCGACATCGAATCAAGCAATACGGTCCAGCTTGATCGTGCACTGGTTCGGCTGAACTGGTACGGACGGTCGCCACCACTGAAAACAGCCGATAAAATTCAATTACGGGTAAAATTAAAGCGGCCGAGTGGATTCATGAATCCCGGTGGATTTGATTATGAAAAATGGTTGTTTCAGCAGCGAATTGTCGCCACTGGCTATGTGCGGAATAAAAATGCAGATGGCATCGCTATCAATGACACTGAATCAGACTTTTCACTAGCAACACAATCGCAGCGCATAAGAGGCTGGTTGCAACACCGGTTATTACGGGCGACCCAAGGCTTACCTAACAGCGGACTAATACTGGCGCTGGCGGTTGGGGACCGTAGTGGTATTGATCGCCAACAATGGGATCGATTTATCGCCACCGGGACCAATCATTTACTGGCGATATCCGGATTACACATCACTCTGGTGGCTGGCTTTGCCGGGCTAGTTGCGAGGGCCGGCTGGGCGAAATTTGCTTGCCTTCAACAAGTATCCAAAAACAATTTTGCGCTGTTCGTCGCGGCCACTGCAGCGCTATGTTACGCCGCCATGGCGGGTTTTTCGTTGCCCACTCAGCGCGCTCTTATCATGTTTGGAGTTCTGGTCTTATTGGTGTTGTTGCGTCGTCACCAGCAGCGGCAGAGCGCTATGGCCACTGCATTGATCGTTGTCGCTCTAGTGAACCCGTTGGCGGTAATGTCGGTGGGTTTCTGGATGTCGTTTGCGGCAGTGGCAATTCTGTTTTTAGTGTTTTCTTTTGTTCCACAAACGGACTGGCGTAGTCGCTTGGTAACCATTATTCGTGGCCATGTAATGATTACCATTGGCCTTTATCCGTTGACACTTTTAGTCTTTGAAAAAGCATCAATCATTGCACCGTTGGCAAATTTTGTAGCGGTGCCGGTTGTCGGGATGGTGTTAACGCCATTGGTTTTTGCAGGCTCCATGGTGGCGTTTGTCAGCGTCACAGGGGCTGCGTGGATATTTATGCCGGTGGATTGGGTGCTGTCGATTGTTGATTGGTTCTTTGCCTTGCTGTCGCAGTTGCCTATGGCAATTGTGCATTTTGGCGGGCTATCAAATGGTGTCGTCGCGCTAACCTTGGTAGCAGCCATTACGGCGCTGCTACCGATTAAGAAGAATCTCAGATGGATTGCCGTGGTACTGGTGTTGCCCCTGACCTTCAGTGAATCCCGGTCACCGGCAGCTGGTGCTTATCGAGTGACGTTTCTTGATGTCGGGCAGGGCACAGCGGTGGTGGTGCAAACTAAAAACCACACGCTGGTCTACGACACAGGCCCTCAGTTTTCGGCAAGCTTCAATGCGGCCGATGCAGTGATCATCCCTTTCTTACGTTCGCAACGCATCTCCACGGTTGATGTGCTGATTGTCTCGCACGGCGACAACGATCATAGCGGCGGTGCCGATGAGCTGGTGGCCGGAATAAACGTGCAAGTTGCGTTGGCATCTGCTCCGCTTGAACAGTTGCCCGAGGCTTATGACTGCCGATCGGGGCAGCAGTGGCGATGGGATAATGTATCCTTCCGCATTCTGCATCCGCAGGGGTCTGATCAGGGAAGTGAAAACGATTTGTCCTGCGTGCTGCTTATATCAACCAAGGGTGGCAAACACACTTTGCTGCCGGGAGACATTGAGCAAAAAGGTGAAAGCCGTTTGCTGGAACAAAACTTACCGCTGATCGATGTGCTAATGGCTCCTCATCATGGCAGTAATACGTCGTCGGGTGTGGCGTTCGTCGGGGCCACCTTGCCAGATTATGTCGTGTACACCACTGGTTTTGCTAATCGCTACGGTTTTCCAAAAAAGGCTGTGTCTGATCGTTACCAGTTTGTTGGAACGAAGGAGTTCAATACCGCCACGAGTGGCGCGGTAAGCTTTGAGGTGACAGATGCACAGCCTATTGCCGTCCGTGAATATCGTTATGAGGCCAGTGGTTTCTGGGGCCGCCACAATCATCCACTTTCCGGTGGGACTGCTACACTTAACTAACGGCTTAAACAGTTTAGAGGGTAACAGCCAGTGTTAGAAATTATTACTGCCGGGGGTTGGCTGATGTTGCCAATCCTGACCTGTTCAGTGGTGGCGATGGCCATTGTGGTTGAGCGTTTCTGGTCTTTGCGGAAAAACCACATTTTACCCGCCAATGTGCTGAACCAGTCTTGTCACTTACTGCGCGACCACGAAATCTCAGATGCTGACATTGAGCATCTGTATCTGCATTCTACATTGGGGCAAGTATTGGCCACTGGTGTGGCTAACAGGCATAAGCCCCTTGAAGCGATCAAAATATCGATGCAAGAAACAGGGTCCCATGTTGCACATGAGATGAATCGCTTCCTTAATGCGTTGGGTACGATAGCTACCATTACGCCGTTGCTGGGTTTGTTAGGTACAGTGTTAGGAATGATCAGTGTCTTTACACGAATCACCAGTGCCGGGGTAGGTAACGCCGGTGAACTTGCCGGTGGAATCTCACAGGCGCTAATAACCACGGCCGCAGGGCTTGCTGTGGCGATCCCGTCTTTGGTGATGCACCGCTATTTTCGTGGGCATATTGAAAAGTTGTTGATTGACCTTGAGCAGCAGGCGCTAGTGTTGGTCGATACCATCGACGCACTGGCAAATCAGCGCAACGCGATGCAAGCGGCCAGAACAGCGCCAGCTAAGCCCGCATCGGCTCAGTCGCGGCAAAGAAAATCAGCCTTGCGATCTACCCCTGTTGAGGTTGTGTAGTGAATTTCAGGGCAAAGCCGGCTGAAGAGCTTGACTTAAATGTAACGCCGCTAATTGATGTGGTGTTTTTATTACTGATATTTTTTATGGTATCCACTACCTTTCAAAAAGAAACCCGGCTGCAATTACAGCTGCCTCAGGCATCTGATCAGCAGGTGTCTACTGAGAATCGAACCATCGAGGTGGTTATCAACTCCGGTGGTACTTATTTTATTAACGGGCGTGAACTCAACGACTCAAGCATCGGTAGTGTTCGCCAGGCTATAAATAAGCTTGCCCGTGGTAACAAGGATATTCCACTGCTGATTCGAGCGGATGCGATGGCACCTCATCAATCTGTCATCACCGCAATGGATGCCGCCGGACAATTGGGTATGGTAAAATTTTCGTTGGCAGCAGCTCAGAGCGACTGATTTACCGGTGTTGTGAATGATGTTTTTCTGGCTTGCGATCAAAGGTCGTGTTGACCATCTGATCGCACCGGACAGTCGGGCAAGAGCTGTAAAAACGTAATCATTGGCACAGGACACTCCTTGACCCACTCCAACCCGGATCCCTCAGACGGCGCCGTCTTGTTTCGTCGCCTGTTAGGCTATGCCCAGCCTTACCGCTGGCAATTAGCATTGGCTATCTTGTCCATGGCGGTTTACGCAGGATCCAGTACCGGATTTGCTGCTCTAATGAAGCCCATGCTTGACGGTAGCTTTGTTAATCGCGACCCCAGTGAGATAGCTTATGTACCTGTTTTAATCATCCTGATATTTTTCTTTCGTGGGACAGCCGGTTTTTTATCAACCTATCTGATGTCGGCTCTTGGCTGGCAGATTGTTAAAACGATTCGTCAGCAGTTATTCGACAAATACTTAGATATGCCAACTGCTGCGTTTGATCAGTCGTCATCTGGTGAAATGATTTCACGCGTTACTTTTGACGTGCGCAATATAGCGGTCGTGGCGGCGGAGTGCTTGACCATTCTGGTTCGCGATAGCTTAACGGTTGTTGGTCTGTTGGGCCTAATGGTATATCACAGCTGGAAGTTATCTCTGGGGTTCCTGATCCTTGTGCCGCTTGTATCGATGATTGTGATGTTTGTCAGCAAGCGTTTTAGAAAACTGAGTTTTGGCATTCAGGATTCAATGGGCAAGGTGGCAGGTGTGATAGAGGAAGCAGTCGAAGGGCAACGCTTAGTCAAGGTTTTCGGTGGGCAGCAATACGAGCGCGAACACTTTGATGTGGTCAATGAATTAAACCGTGAGCTCAATGTTAAAGTGATGCTTACGCGTGCGGCCAGTGCGCCTCTTATACAGTTTCTTGTGGCTGTAGCGTTGGCAATTATTGTGTTCCTTGCATCCTCTGGTAAGTATGTAGGTGATGTGTCAGTTGGCGTGTTTATGTCGTTTATAACGGCCATGATATTGTTGTTTTCACCTCTCAAGGCACTGACCATGGTTAATGCTCGCATTCAGGCGGGTATCGCTGCCGGAGACAGCGTTTTTAGAGTGCTTGATTCTGAATCTGAAAACGATACCGGCACCCGTGAGCTTAAAAGTAGCACGATAGCGGTAGCCTTCCGGTCGGTTGATTTTTGCTATGCGAATGAAAAGCCGGTATTAAAATCAGTGTCGTTCGATATAGGCAGCGGTGAGACAGTCGCGTTGGTGGGTGGATCTGGCAGCGGTAAGTCAACTATTGCTAATTTACTTCCGCGCTTGTACGACGTCACCAATGGTAGTATTGAAATCAATAAAGTAGCAATACAAGAATACACACTCGCCAGTTTACGGCGTCATATTTCTTACGTAGGTCAAGAAGTTACGTTGTTCAATGATACCGTGTTGGCCAACATAGCCTATGGACAGATGCAAGGGGCTGAGAAAGAAGCTGTGATAGCCGCCTGTAAGGTGGCTTATGCTCACGACTTCATAGAAGATTTGCAGAACGGCTATGAAACTGTGGTGGGTGAAAATGGCGTAATGCTGTCAGGCGGGCAAAGACAAAGGTTAGCCATAGCCAGAGCTATTTTAAAAGATGCGCCGTTATTACTTCTTGATGAGGCCACCTCTGCTCTGGATACCGAGTCAGAAAGAATGGTGCAAAAAGGCTTGTCTGAGCTAATGAAAAATCGTTCTACTATTGTGATCGCACACCGCTTAAGCACCATTGAGAATGCTGATCGTATTGTGGTGATGGACGAAGGCGAAATTGTAGAGGTCGGTAAGCATACCGAACTACTGCAAAGCAATGGTTATTATGCGTTTCTGCAAGGCAGATTAGAAAAGCCCGCAAGTGACAGTGCTAATCTCGCTGCACAGTAGTGACCATATAGTATTGCTAATTTTATGCGACTAAATACACCATCACACTGGAATAAACGCGGCATCGTGGCCTGGCTGCTGTATCCGTTATCGTGTGTTTTCAGGCTGTTGGTTTCCGGGCGTCGCTGGTGTTATCGCGCCGGCGTTTTGCGTTCATGGCAATCTCCGGTACCGGTGGTAGTGGTGGGTAACCTGACCGCAGGTGGCGCTGGCAAAACTCCGTTGGTGATCGCCTTGGTTGAGCACCTTAAAAATAGCGATAAAAAGGTAGGCATTGTCACGCGTGGTTATGGTGGAGAACAATCACGCCATACTCCAGTAAGCGTTGATGAGCATTCTGATCCGGCACAGGTTGGCGATGAAGCCATATTGTTAGCAAGGAGAACCGGTGTAGCGGTAGTTGCGGGTCGTGATCGACCAATGGCAATACAACATCTATTGTTGCAGCAATCGTATGATGTGGTCATTTGTGATGACGGTTTGCAGCACTACGCGTTGCAGCGCGATATCGAAATAGTTGTGGTCGACAGTGAATTCCTTTTCGGCAATGAGTTGTGTTTGCCCGCCGGGCCTCTGCGAGAACCCGTCAACAGAATAAAGCAGGCTGATCTGGTGGTCTACAGCGGTGCCCGGCGGGAGCATTGCGGATATGAGCTTGTTGCTGATTCTTTTATCAGAAGTGACAACACTCAAGCGCTGGACATCAGTACTTTTGTTAAATCAACTGGTGCCTCTGGCGTGCATGCCGTTGCTGCCATTGCTAGACCTGAAAAGTTTTTTTCTACTCTGAGTGTGTTGGGCTTGCAGATAATTGAACATCGGTTTCCGGACCATTATGAGTATCAGGCTACAGATTTGCAGTTTACTGACGATCTGCCAGTAGTGATGACTGAGAAAGATCACGTGAAGTGCGAAAACCTGTCGACGGTTAATTCGTGGTATTTAAAGGTCAGTGCCCAGGTAGACGGAATAATTCTTGATGACTTTAATCAACAGTTATCCCGCGCCGCACAGAGAATACGACCGTGATTGAACCTGAGTACAAAATTGTCATACCGGCCCGTTATAACTCAAGCCGGTTTCCAGGAAAGCCCCTGGCAATGATTGCCGGAGTCGCCATGGTAGTCCGCGTCTATCAACAGGCAATAAAGTCTCATGCCAGTGAAGTGATAGTGGCAACCGATGATGAACGGATCGCTGAGGTTTGCAATAGCTTTGGTGTGCCGGTGTGTATGACCTCACCTGATCATCCAACCGGTACAGACCGTATTGCGGAAGTCGCGAAAACTCAAGCCTGGTCAGCGGAAGATATCATTGTAAACGTGCAGGGCGACGAACCTTTGATTCCGGTGAGCACCATACAGCAAGTCGCCGCTAACCTTCACCGGTTTAGTCAGGCTAGCATTGCAACGTTGGCCACTCCAATAGTGGACTACGAAGAATTCATTGATCCCAACAACGTGAAAGTTGTCTTTGATCACGTTGGTATGGCCCTTTATTTCAGCCGCGCTCCCATACCTTTTGATCGTGACACCGCACCTGACCAAAGAAGCGTTGCCGGTACTTACCGACATCTAGGCCTGTACGCCTATCGCGCTGGATTTTTATTCCGTTACCACAACATGAATGAATGCCAGTACGAATCACTGGAAAAGCTCGAACAGCTACGAGCCTTATGGCACGGTGAGGGAATTCACGTTGATATCGCATCAGAGTTACCGGGGTTAGGTGTGGACACACCCGAGCAATTGGCTCTGGTTGAAGCACTGGTTATTGAGTCACAAGCAAAATGAAGAAATGGCAAATACTCGAAAAAGAAATCGCCTTCCAGGGATTTTTCCGGATGGTGACCTATAAAATCAAGCATGAGCTCTTTGCTGGTGGGTGGAGCGCACCCATTGAACGCGAACTGCTTGAGCGAGGACATGCGGCTGCCGTATTACCCTACGACGCCAACCTGGACTGTATCTTATTAATAGAGCAATTCCGCGCGGGTGCAATGAAAGACAAAAATGGGCCGTGGCTTACTGAATTCATTGCCGGCATGGTTGAAGAGGGTGAATCGAGCGAAGACGTGATCCGGCGGGAATCCATGGAAGAGGCCGGCATTACGTTGCAGGACGTCCATTATCTTACTACTTATTATCCCACGCCGGGCGGTTGCTCAGAGACAATAGCGTTGTACTGGGCACATGCTGATTTGTCAAACGCGGGCGGAAACTATGGGCTGGCTGGCGAAGGCGAGGATATTCGGGCATTTGTCGTTAAGTATGACGAGGCTATGGAGATGCTTGATCAAGGAAAGATCAATAACTCGTTGGCAATTATATTGTTACTTTGGTTTCAAAGAATTAGGGAAAACTTCAAGTCAAAATGACGAACTGATCGACAGTTTAATCGTAGCTTTCAAATGACATCTGAATCGAGTGCGGCTTTTCACGTTGTTGATTTAAGTTGTTGTGATTTGTACCGTTAGTTTTCGGATCTAGCGATTATAAGAAGCGATCTGTGATTCGACGAAAAGCAGTGGTCAGATGGAGTATTTTCTAAATGGCACAAAACGTAGATTTGATAGTGGTCGGTACCGCCGAAGAACTATCAGCAACCGAGCTAACCCAGCGATTAATCGCCGAATTCGGACAATCCGGAGACGCGTTTATCGATTTGGTCGCGGCCGCCTGTTTAGGCGCGTCACCTTATACTGCACAAACTAAAGTTTCGCTTGATACAGCGGTTGAAGGGCAGATGCAGCTCGAGAAGTTGGGTGTGGTGTGCCAGGTTGTGATGGATGGCAAAGTCATGGGTGAATCAGCCCCGGCTAAACCTGAAGTTAAGCCTGTACTTGAGGAAAAGCCAACGCCGGTTGAACCTGCTGAGCCAGAAACAATTGAATCTGTCGAACAGGCAGAGTCATTAGCACCCATTGACCCAGCGCCTGATGTGGTCGCGCAGCCAGCTAAAAGTACGTCGCTGTCTGCCGGGGAGGATGTGAGCTTTGGCGATGAATTAGATTCGTTTGCCGACTTTGAGGCCACAGACGGTTCTGTAACTGAGATAAATGAAGACCCAGACCAGCAGCCAGAACAGCAGCAGTCGGCTGAAAGCAGCGTAGAAAGCGACGGTGTAAGCTTTGACGATGAGCTTGGGTCACTTGACGAGGATGCTAAAAAAACTCGCCAAAAAGTAAAAGAGCAAGCCGCTAAGTCTGCTGCAGAGCCAGAGCCTGAAGTAGCGTCACCAAGTGACGTTGAAGACGGTGAATCCGATGCGCCTGCGGCTGAACTCGTTCTTGATACTGATGATTTGGAATCGTCCGCCGCCGATAGCGAAAAGAGTGATGCTAAAGCGGCCGTCGAGTCAGGCGCTGATGACGAATTGGTTTTATCGCTCTCTGTTGACGATTTAGGGCCACTAACGAAGCCCAAAGAAAAGAGTGGCAAGGTCGCGGACGATGGTGGTTTAACGCTCAGCCTCGACGACAGTACGCCACTGGCTGCACCGAAAAAAGGTGCCGCTGAAGCACAACCCGAAGCATTAAAAGAATCAATTAGTGTGGATGAAAGTCCTGCCGCTGAGGCCAAAGCACAGCCGCCAGAGGCCGCCGTGGAAATTCCAGAGCCGGTGACTGTTGCTCAGACTAAAGGCGTTGAGAA
>JALZUX010000438.1 GCA_023301405.1 Granulosicoccaceae bacterium
TTAGCCGAAAACCGCCGGCTGGGTAATCGACGAAAAGTTGAACGTGCAGACATTGACAAAATAGCCGCTGCGGTGATTCTTGATGGTTGGTTTAATGAATCCACCTGAAACCTCATCAATCACGGCAAGTCCCAAAGCCATCAACCCCTTAAACCCTCCCTATTTTTAACACAGCCAAACCTATGACAGACACGACACAATATCATCAGGACGAAGTTAACAGCTGGCTCAACCGTATGAGTGAAGACCTACAGGCAATGTTAAAGAGCACCAACAAAGAGCCCAAAATGCTGGGCATCAAAACCGGCGGTGTATTGGTTGCCAAACAGCTTCATCAGTTGCTTGGTCTAAGCGACCCGGCCGGCGAACTTAACATTTCATTTTATCGCGATGACTTCAGCCGCATCGGGCTGCATCCGCAGGTCGGTGCTTCGGATATCCCATTTTCAGTTGATGACGAGGTAATTATTCTGGTCGATGATGTTCTATATAGCGGACGGACCATACGCGCGGCAATGAACGAAATTTTCGATTTTGGACGCCCGGAACGAATTATTCTTGTCACACTGATTGAGCGCAGTGATGGCCGTGAACTGCCCATTTGCGCTGACATCATTGGCAAGACACTGGCACTCACCGATTTAGAAAATATAAAACTGCAAGATGATCTCAGCCTAGCGGTAGAGGCACGCCAATGACTATCGGCCCAATAGACAAACCATCTATCATGGCAAGCCCAACGCGAGATATACAACTGACCAAAGATGGCGGTATAAAGCATTTTCTAACAATTGAAGGCTTAAAAAAAGAACGGCTCATCGAAATACTAGACACTGCAGAATCTTTTGTCGGTGTACACAGTCAATCAACAAAAAAAGTACCACTGCTACGAGGCAAAACGGTTGCCAATTTATTTTTCGAAAACAGCACACGTACCCGCACCACGTTTGAGCTGGCTGCAAAAAGATTATCGGCGGACGTACTCAATATCAATCTCAATGTTTCAGCAGCAAGTAAAGGTGAAACTCTGCTGGATACACTTCGAAACCTGCAAGCCATGCAATGCGATATGTTTGTGGTGAGACACTCAGCATCAGGTGCGGCTCACTTTATCGCCAGCCATGTTGAACCACATGTCAGTATCATTAACGCCGGTGATGGCCAACACTCTCATCCTACGCAAGCCATGCTCGACATGTTCGCTATCCGACGCAACAAGGGTGAATTTGCAACACTTAAAGTGGTCATTGTTGGCGACATTTTGCACTCACGGGTAGCACGCTCGCAAATACACGCACTGAATATTCTCGGTGCTGGCGAAGTCGTTGTCGTTGGCCCCAAAACACTGCTGCCAGACAACCTTCGTGAGTTAGGTGTTACCTTAGAACATAATTTTGATAAGGCACTCAAAGACGCCGATGTCATCATTGGACTGCGATTACAAAAAGAAAGAATGCGCACAGCACTGCTATCAACCGAAGACGAATACTTCCGCAGCTATGGTTTGACCGAAAAACGCCTGAAACTGGCCAAACCTGATGCAATCGTGATGCACCCGGGCCCTACTAACAGGGGAGTCGAAATAGAGGCCAGTGTGGCCGATGGACCACAGTCCATCATTCTGGAACAAGTCACCGGCGGCATACCGACCCGCATGGCCATTATGTCAATTGCCATGGGCAATGTTGAAAAAGCCTTAATGGCCAGCCGAACTGGCTCGCAAAAAACCAACGACAACGCCAAGCCGGCTACTGACCCCACAGCAAGCCAGGAATAACAGTTGACTATGACTAGCACCACTATCACAAACTGCAGCTACATTGATGTTCTGGCGAACAACACCGTTCAAGGCGCCATCCGTTTTGAAAACGGGCTCATCACCGATGTTGGCACCAAGACAACAACACCATCAGACAACAACATTGATGCGGCCGGGCAACTCGTTATACCCGGACTCATCGACTGTTATGCAAGACTACGAGAACCGGGATTTGAGAAAGCAGCCACCATAGCGTCGGAAACAGATGCTGCCGCAAGCAATGGCATCACCACAATTTTTTGTGCCCCCGACACCGACCCGGTCACCGATGAGGCAGGCACAGTAGAACTCATAAAAAGACGCGCTGAAGCCGCAAACGGCGTAAGGGTGCTGCCCATAGGAGCGGTTACGATAGGACTGGAAGGCGAACAACTTGGTGAAATGCTGACACTGTCAGAGGCCGGATGCATAGCCTTTAGCAATGGCGACCATGCCATTCAAAACACCCAAGTGTTGCGTCGTATTATGGAATACAGCGCAGGCTTCAATTTAAAAATAATTATCGCACCGCAGGATCCATGGCTATCAAACGGTGTTGCACACGAAGGCAGTGTTTCTACGCGATTGGGGTTACCAGCAATACCAGCAGCCGCAGAAACAGTGGCACTTTCCCAGTTGATTGAACTCTGCTATCAAACAGGTGCCAGCGTGCATTTTTCACGGTTGTCATCACACCGCGGCGTACAACTGGTTAACCAAGCTAAAAAAGACAACATACGGGTTACCGCTGACACCGGCATTGATCACCTGTTTCTGACTGAAATGGATACCAGCGATTTCAACAGTATGTGCCACACATCACCACCCTTCCGGTCTCGCAGAGACCTTGAAGCACTGCGTGAAGGCATCGCCAGCGGGGTAATAGACGCTATTTGCTCAAACCATGCACCACACGAGCTCGACAGCAAACTAACACCATTCGCAGAGAGTGCTCCGGGCACGTCATCACTGGATAGCTTTCTGGGCTTATTGATCAAGCTTGCGGAAGATATGCAACTGCCATTGGCCACCATAATCGCAAGGGCGTCATCAGGCCCTGCCAATTGCTTTGGCTTACCACAGGGGAGACTTGAAGCGGGGGCACCAGCCGACTTATGCATTGTAGATACCGATGCCCACTGGGAGTTTACTACCGAACAAATGCGTAGCAACGGAAAAAACAGTCCATACCGTGGCTGGGATTTTCAAGGCAAAGTGAACATGCCGTTTGTGAACGGACAGCACATCGCTATCTAGACTACTGACGCCACCCTTAACAAATGAAAAAGCCACCGTAAAGGTGGCTTTTCTTAACCTATCGACTGATTTAGTTTACGAGGCAATTTTATACGAATCATCGTCGGCGTCTTTGAGTTGCAGACCACCCTCTTC
Organism: Granulosicoccaceae bacterium; assembly: GCA_023301405.1. Classification (GTDB taxonomy): domain Bacteria; phylum Pseudomonadota; class Gammaproteobacteria; order Granulosicoccales; family Granulosicoccaceae. Next base: position 3,191 of record JALZUX010000438.1, read on the forward strand.
GTCTGCTGCCTCCAACATATTTGCACCACCTTCATCAAGTTTGATTCTAAGTCGCAGATCATTGACAGAATCAGCATTACGCATACCCTCTTCTACTGTCACCTCACCCGACTTAATCAACTTAAAGATTGCTTCATCAAATGTGATCATCCCCTGCTCACCTGACTTCTTGACGAGCTCTTTCATCTCGTGAATTTCTCCTTTCTTAATGAGCTCGCTCATCAAGGGAGAATTAAGCAAAATTTCAACTGCTGCTCGTCTGCCATCACCACTCGGCGTTGCTAACAGACGCTGTGAGATAACACCTTTCAGGTTCAAAGACAAATCAAGCAACAACTGGTTACGGCGCTCTTCAGGAAAAAAGTTAATGATTCGATCCATCGCCTGATTGGTATTATTAGCGTGCAGCGTTGCCAGACATAAGTGACCTGTTTCGGCAAAGGCAATCGCGTGCTCCATGGTGTGCTCATCACGAATCTCACCAATCAAGATCACGTCAGGCGCTTGACGCAAGGTATTTTTCAACGCAATTTCGAAGGTTTCAGTATCGGTACCTACTTCACGCTGTGTTACCAGGCAGCCCTTATGTTGGTGAACAAATTCAACCGGATCTTCAATGGTGATGATGTGACCCTGACTATTTTCGTTTCGATAGTCTATCAATGCCGCAAGGCTTGTTGATTTACCAGAGCCAGTACCACCGACAAAAATCACCAGACCACGCGTTATCATTGCAACGTCTTTCAGCACCACTGGCAAATTCAACTTATCCATTGACGGCACATCAAAGCCGATAATACGTATGACCATACCCACACTACCACGCTGCACAAACGCATTTACACGAAAGCGAGCCACATCAGGAACACTGATCGCAAAGTTGCATTCTCTAGTGCTCTTGAACTCTTCGTGCTCTTTGTCTTCCATCACCGCACTGGTTAACGCCATCGTCTGCTGAGGCGTCATTTTCTTTTCAGTGATCGGTGTGATCTTGCCATGCAAACGCATACAAGGAGGCGCCCCAGCAGTGATGAAAAGATCCGAGCCACCGTCTACCTGCATTTTGGACAGTAAGCTGTATAGATATTTTTTTGCCGAATCGTTTTCCATCAAATGTGCCTGTAAAGGAAGAGTGCCAGGGGATGATTAAGTGTTACTTAAGTGAATCAGGATTAGCTGCTTTTCGCTGCGCATCTTCCAGACTTACTTTTCCTTTTTGAACCAAATCCTTTAAATTCTGATCAAGTGTCTGCATGCCCGCCGCCTGGCCAGTTTGAATTGCAGAATACATCTGCGCTACCTTATCTTCACGAATCAGGTTTCTAATTGCCGGTGTACCCATCATAATTTCATGAGCAGCTACTCGACCACCACCGATTTTTTTCAACAGGGTTTGCGAGATTACGGCCTTCAATGATTCTGACAACATCGAGCGCACCATCGGCTTTTCACCAGAAGGGAAGACATCAATTATTCTATCAATAGTTTTTGCTGCAGAACTGGTGTGCAAAGTACCAAATACTAAGTGACCGGTTTCAGCCGCCGTCAGCGCCAGACTGATCGTTTCCTGATCACGCATTTCACCAACAAGGATGGTATCGGGATCTTCACGCAACGCTGAGCGCAAGGCGGCATCAAAACCGTGAGTATCGCGATGTACTTCCCGTTGATTAACCAAACACTTTTTGCTCTGGTGCACAAATTCGATCGGGTCCTCAATCGTCAAAATATGCCCAAGCTCTGTCTCGTTTTTGTAATCCATCATCGCGGCGAGCGTTGTAGACTTACCGGATCCTGTAGGTCCGGTAACCAAAACAATACCGCGCGGCATTTCTGATATTTTGCGAAAAATCGATGGAGCACCGATTTGTTCGAGTGTTAGAACTTCACTGGGAATAGTTCTGAACACCGCACCAGTACCACGAGCGTGATTAAACGCATTCACACGAAAGCGGGCTATATCGGGTAGCTCAAATGAAAAATCCGTTTCCAGCTTCTCTTCAAATTCCTTACGCTGCTTGTCATTCATGACATCGTAAATCATCGATTGCACAGCACCAGCGTCAAGCTGTGGCACGTTTACTCGCCGTATGTCACCATCAACCCGAATCATTGGAGGCAAGTCCGCTGACAAGTGTAAATCGGAAGCGCCATTTTTCACGCTGAATGTTAAAAGCTGTGAGATATCCATCTTCAATCCCGGATCAATAGGTAAAGTAATCAGACGCCAAAGACCAACACGGTCGCGCCCCTATAAGTCCTATCGACAAAGGCTCGGTTTTAATTAACATCCAATCACCGAACAATCACACTAAGCCACGACAAAGCCTACAAAAACACCCAAAAAGCCGCCAAATCTATGATCAGCAAGAACTTAAGTCAGATAAAAAGCACAATTTCCAAATGCGAAAATGAGTATCAGCGCACATTGGGCTGTGTTCAATTACTGGCAGTCAGCAAGCGAAAGCCTATTGAACTCATCCTTGAGGCGGTAGCAGCCGGCCATACAAACTTTGGTGAAAACTATGCCGACGAAGGCGCTCAGAAAATTCAAGCACTCAAAGACCATAATCTAATCTGGCACTATATAGGCCACATACAATCAAACAAAACCCGACTGATCAGTAATCACTATGACTGGGTGCAGAGTGTCGATCGTACGAAAATTGCTGAAAGACTGTCGCTACATCGACCAGCTGAACTGGGGCCTATCAACATTTGCCTACAGGTAAATAGTGATGCAGAGCAATCAAAATCCGGCTGCTCGCCGGAGGAACTGCCAGAGCTCGCAGCATTTGTTGCTAAGCAAGACAACCTGAGGCTCCGCGGCTTAATGGCGATACCAGCACCAACAACAGATCCTGAAGAACAAAGAGCAGCATTTCATAAGTTGGCGACCCTCTACAAGACCATGCAACATCAATACTCAGACGTAGATACACTATCAATGGGAATGTCAGGAGATATGCAAGCTGCTATTGCAGAAGGGGCCACCATGGTACGTATTGGCACGGCAATTTTCGGCAGTCGAGACTAAACCTTGCCAGCAGCCACTTGCTAAACACGTTGGCAGCTCTATATATCCCGAAGATACCGGCGGTAGAGCAGCTCGATGCTAGTACCCCAACTGCGAAACCCGTATCATTCGGGTCAGAAGCGTTTAAACCAGTGCCAAGAACTTTCTTTCCTTAAGGAATCACCATGTCGACGACCAACCCACTAGTTGCTGCAAAGCAAACCGGCCAGAGCTTGTGGCTGGATTTTATTCAGCGCAGTATGTTATCCAACGGCGATCTCGACAAACTAATATCCGACGATCACATCTGCGGCATCACTTCTAACCCGTCAATCTTTGAAGCGGCCATTGCAAATACAGATGAATACGACGACGAAATCAAGTCAATTCTAGCCGCACAACCTGATAGCCCAGCTATGGATATCTTTAAAAAGCTGGCAGTCACAGACATTTCAGCCGCCGCTGATAAGTTCGAGAAAACCTATCGCGACAGTCGCGGTGACGACGGCATGGTTAGCTTAGAGGTTTCCCCAACGCTGGCGCACGACACAGAAGGCACTATTGCTGAAGCGGTTGAGCTACACACCGCACTCAACAAGCCAAATGTGATGATTAAGGTTCCCGGCACTGCCGCCGGTGTAAAAGCGTTTGAAGAGCTCACCGCTCGCGGCATCAGCGTTAACGTTACATTGTTGTTTTCGGTAGGCCGCTATAAGGAGATTGTGCGGGCGTATTTAACCGGCTTGAACCGACGGCTTGAAAAATCAGAGGACATCAGCAAGATAGCCTCGGTGGCCAGCTTCTTCGTCAGCCGGGTTGATGTAGCTGTTGACAAAGCATTGGCAGAGCAAGACCCAACAAAAGCAAAACCACTCGAAGGCAAAGTCGGCATTGCTAACGCAAAAGTAGCGTACAGCTATTATCAAAATGTTTTTGAAAGCCCGCAGTTTGCAAAGCTTGCTGAAGCCGGCGCCATACCTCAACGACTGCTTTGGGCCAGCACAGCGACCAAAAACCCCGACTACAGCGATGTGTATTACGTCGAGGAATTAATGGGACCAAACACCGTCAACACCATTCCACCAAAAACCATGGACGCGTTTCGAGATCATGGCGTGGCAGAGAACCGACTCGAAACCAACCTCGAGGCCAGTCAGGTATTACTCGATAATGTGGCTGCAGCGGGGGTTGACCTAGAAGCAATCACGAACCAACTCGAAGATGACGGTGTTGCCTCTTTTGCGGAAGCCTTCGATCGACTGCTGGCGGCAATCAACAGCGAGTGCGCAAAAATAAAATCTGCCTAGCTTAGACACAGCGATTTAGTCAAAACGACACCAGCAGAAAACGCTCGCACTTTATCGGGCTTTACCACCAACAGGAAGACACAACGATGAAAATAGCCTTTATCGGCGGTGGCAATATGGCCAGGAGCCTGATTGGAGGGATAGTTGAATCCGGTGTCAACGAATCAAACATCATGGTTGCCGACCCGATCGCTGCGGCTTGCGAGTCACTGTCAAAAGACTTTGGCATAGTAACGGCTACTGACAACGAACACGCCATTGCGCAGTCAGATATCATTGTGCTTGCCGTAAAACCTCAACTCATGCGATCAGTATTATCGCCACTGGCTAATCAATTCAATGGCAAGTTACTTATCTCTATAGCGGCCGGTGTACTCAGCCGGGATCTCGCCAGATGGGCGGGCTCCGAAGGTGCCGCCGTGGTGCGCTGCATGCCAAACACCCCGTCACTTCTGCAGTGTGGTGCGACGGCACTCTATGCCAACAGCAACGTCACTGCCGATCAAAAAAAACAGGCGCAAAAGGTACTTTCAGCGGTAGGGGACGCCGCCTGGGTTGAGCAAGAATCACAACTTGATGCAATCACGGCACTATCAGGATCCGGACCGGCCTACTTCTTCCTATTGATGGAGTCGATGGCTGATGCTGCAAAAGAAATGGGGTTATCAGCTGAACTTGCCAATCGGTTTGCTATTCAAACCGCACTAGGGGCAGCACGCATGGCAGGCGAAGGCACAGATTCAGCCGCACAACTTAGAAAAAAAGTCACATCACCGGCCGGCACTACAGAAGCCGCCATCAACAGCTTCACTAACGACAACTTCAGTGCAACGGTTCAGCGTGCTATGCAAGCGGCTGAGCATCGCGCTACAGAACTGGGCAAAGAACTCGGAGATAATAATGGGTAACACCGGCGCTGGATTTAACTATCTGATATCCACACTGTTTGATCTCTACGCATTTGTAGTGATGCTACGCTTCCTGATGCAGTTAACGAAGGCAGACTACTACAATCCAATTTCGCAATTCGTAGTCAAGGCCACTGACCCATTGCTAATACCATTGCGCCGTGTGATTCCTGGAATCGGTGGTCATGATATCGCAGCGTTGGTCCTTTGCTTCGGTGTCCTACTGGTTAAGTTTATACTATTAAAACTCATTGGTGGTGCAGCCCTAGGCGGCTGGGCAAGCACAGTTGTTGCCGCTATTATGGGTGTGCAAAGACAAGTTGGCGTTATCGGCACAGCATTCGATGTGTTTTTCTTTTCAATACTAGCAATGGTCATTCTGAGCTGGATCTCTCCCGGTGGTAGCCCCATCTCTAGCCTACTTCGCAGCATCACGTCACCAATCCTGACTCCAATCCAAAAAGTTATGCCTGCCATGGGTGGGTTTGACCTGTCACCGCTGGTTGCTTTAATACTGATCCAATTCGTTCGCATCATCCTTAATGTGTAAATCTACTGCGGAAAGTGTAAAACACGAGACAACTCTCACGATTTACCTAAGGACAGGCGGCCGGTAAAGAGTTTTGCTATATACTAGGGGACTCCGCGATAACGCGGTGGCCTGCTTATTACCATGCCCGCAAACAACAACGAACCTCAATCAGTTGGAATCGTCACGCCACAAACGGCGAGGATAGATACCCCGCTCACACTTGAATGTGGAAAGCTGCTTACCCAGCACGAGCTGATCTACGAAACCTATGGTGAACTCAACGCCAACCGGTCTAATGCAATTTTGGTTTGTCATGCCCTGTCGGGTGACCACCACGCTGCCGGGCGTCACAACGCGGAAGACAAAAAAGACGGATGGTGGGACAGCTGTATCGGACCAGACAAAGCGATTGATACAAATCGCTACTTTGTCGTCTGCTCAAACAACCTTGGTGGTTGTCAGGGCAGCACCGGCCCCTTGTCAATTGACCCTGAAACAGATCAACTCTTTGGTCCTGAATTTCCAATCGTGACGTGTAAAGATTGGGTTAAAAGCCAAAAACTGCTGATGACTTATCTTGGCCTTGACCACTGGGCAGCGATTGCTGGCGGAAGCCTTGGGGCAATGCAGGCGCTGCAGTGGAGCATCGACTTTCCGGATCTTGTTGATCACGTATTACTGGTTGCATCAGCAGCGAAACTGACCGCACAAAACACGGCTTTTAACGAGGTCGCCAGACAAGCAATTATGACCGATCCTGATTTTCACGACGGTCGATACTACGCACATGGCAAAATACCAAAACGTGGCCTGATGCTAGCCAGAATGTTGGGGCATATCACTTACTTATCTGAAGACGCTATGGAAGGCAAGTTCGGCAGAGAGTTACGCACACATAAGCTTAAATTTAACTACGATGTGGAGTTCCAGGTCGAAAGCTATCTACGCTACCAAGGCGCTGCATTTGTAAATCGGTTTGACGCCAACACCTATCTACTAATGACCAAAGCATTAGATTACTTTGACCCGGCGTACGACTTCGATAACGACTTAGTCAAGGCGTTCCGGGAAATCAAGGCTCGCGCACTGGTGATATCGTTCACCTCAGACTGGCGATTTTCGACAGAAAGATCTGAAGAAATCATCAACGCGATGATGCTGGCAAATTGTGATGTTAGTTCGTCAATTATAGAATCAAATTCAGGTCACGATTCCTTCCTGATGCCTATCGAAGACTACGTGACCAGCATAAAATGCTGGCTTAACAACATAACGCTACGATGAACTCCTTAAGCGCTGAGCCAACCGTGAATAAAGAACCCCCTCAAAACCTGCGCACTGATCTGAAAATCATCCAGGATTGGATCAAACCAGACTGCCGTATTTTGGATCTAGCCTGTGGCGACGGCGCACTGATGACAGCGTTACAGAAAAACAATAATGCGACAGGCTACGGGATGGAAATTTCCCAAGCTGACATCAATACCTGCCTGATTAAAGGCCTTAATGTCATTCACCGCGATATTGAACTGGGCCTTGAGACATTTGGCGATCAAAGCTTTGACTATGTCCTGACCACCCACTCCATACAAACCCTTAAAAACCCGGCTCAACTGCTGGAAGAGATGGTAAGAGTCGGCTGCCGAGGCATTGTGTCTTTTCCAAACATGGGCTTTTGGCGATCTCGCGCCCATATTGCACTAAGAGGAAAAATGCCGGTCACCGAATCCCTTCCCTACCAATGGTATGACACACCTAACTATCATTTATGTACGTTACGTGATTTTGAAAATTTGTGTGAAACATTGGAAATAAAAATTCTAAGACGCGCAGCGGTAAGCAATACAGGTAACGGTAAATTACTTTCAACGCTAATGCCCAACCTCTTCAGCGAAACCGCCCTGTACGAAATCACGAAGAAAAAAACGTTAACATCGCGCAATAGCTCAACTTAGTAACTAAAACGCATTAAAATCTGCTGATGTTTCAAGCCACTTAACACTTCAAACATTACCAAAACGCTGTATTTATAGAGTGAAATAGCCAAAAACCTATAAAAACCTTCGTTTTTAGGTGAAAAATTGCGTATTTTTGTTGGATTCTTCAAAGGATGATGTATCATCCGCTTCGCGCTGTAGCGCTACCACTACAAACTTAAACCAGTCAACCAATCACAACGAAACTTGGATTAAGTCTTTTTGCCTGCAATTGAAGCATGGCGACATACTCAGTATCTCGCGAGGCCATATCAGCAAAAGGGCTCAACAAAATTTTTTATGTTTTTGGCTTTACGCACAAACTAATACAGGTGTTCTAAAACATGGCGAAGAAAAAAGCGGTCGCAAAAAAGAAAGTAATCGGTAAGAAGAAAAAAGTAACAGCAAAAAAGAAAGTTGCTAAAAAAACCGCGGCGGCCGGCAAAAAAGCACCTACCAAATCGGAAATTCTTGCTTCAATCGCTGATGACACAGAGTTGAGCAAAAAAGAAGTTGCTGCTGTTATTGATTCACTCACCACACTGATCAGCAAAAACCTCGGTTCACGCGGTCCGGGCTACTTCAACCTGCCAGGCCTGATGAAAATCAAAGTCAACAAAAAACCAGCCACCAAAGCTCGTAAAGGTATCAATCCATTTACTGGCGAAGAAATGATGTTCAAAGCCAAGCCAGCACGCAAAGTGGTCAAAATAGCACCACTGAAATCTTTGAAGGAAATGGTTTAACCATCATTCCGGTAATCGGGCCCAGCGCGGGCCCGATACACTCCCAATACCCTTTAGTCCAGCTCATGTGTCCAATCCAGCCGCCGGACCGACGCCTCGGCACACTTCCCCGACATAACCTTTACGCTTTCACAACATAATGATACCGAACGGTTTTGTTGCGGCCTTGTCTCTTATACCGAACGCTAAGCGATTTCCAGTTAAAGGTAGACTGGCCGAAGTGTTACAGACCGCTTGATTCTGGCATTAAAGCCAAACCTGCCTGTATAGTTAAATGGACAGGAAGATGCAAAGTGTTGTCAATCTAATAAATTTATTCAGGCGCTGTTACGAGCGCAACAGTTTTTGATGAACGAGATACTAGTGATATGTCTAAATTAGCACCATGGGTGAGCCGGTCGCTGGTGATACTGATCGGCTACGTCGTAGCCACAATTTCACTCAAGTTTGTGCCCATCGACGAAACTCAGGCAAGCGTGTTGCCACCAGAGGTTC